>RFHT01000565.1 GCA_003696835.1 Bacteroidota bacterium | reverse complement strand
TGCACCCTGCCTGGTCGGTGGCTACCCTGCGGGCGGGCCTGCCTCGCCTGCGTACAGTGGAGACCTACGCCCAGGGCCAGGACCTGGCCACAGTGGGCGAGTTTGTGCGCTTTAAGTTCCGGGCCAACCTGGACTGGGAGTACCTCAAAGCCGTGCGCGACATCTGGCAGGGGCCTCTGCTGGTAAAGGGGCTGCTGCATCCGCAGGATGCCGAAAGCTGCATCCAGCTAGGGGTAGATGGAATATGCGTTTCCAACCACGGCGGCAGACAGTTTGACGGCGCGCCGGCTGCCATAGATGCCCTGCCAGCAGTGGCCCGGGTAGCCAAAGGAAAAACCGCTCTGCTCTTCGACAGTGGATTGCGCTCCGGCCTGGACATCATGCGGGCACTGGCCAGGGGAGCCGATTTCGTGTTGCTGGGAAGAGCCTACCTCTATGGCGTGAGCGCGCTGGGAAAAGAAGGAGGGGCACATACCACCGAAATCCTGATGGCTGAACTCAAAAACAACATGGCCCAGATGGGCATTCAGTCGGCTGAGGAAATCAAAAAGCTTTCCCTCACAGAGGAATTGTTGTCCTGAGTTTTCCCTTATCACATTGATTTCCTATTTTTGATGACCATGAAACAAACACTCAACATTCAGCGGCTTCCCGGCTATGCCATTGTACAGCTCGACCATGGAAAGGTAAATGCCATCGATGAACTAATGGCCCGAGAACTGGCTGAAGTTTTTGAAGAACTGGAAGCCGATGAGAAGGTAAAGGGTCTGATTCTGGCAGGCCGTCCACACTGTTTCAGCGCGGGGCTGGATGTGTTCAGTCTGCTGAAAGGCGGCACAGCGGGGGCAAAAAGCTTCTGGTATTACTATCAAAAGGCCTTGCAGGCCATGGTGCGCTTTTCCAAGCCTTTTGTGTGTGCCATCACGGGCTATGCCCCGGCAGGGGCCACTATTCTGGCCCTTGCGGCCGATTACCGGGTGATGGGCAAGGGCCTCAAACACGTCGTGGGCATGCACGAGTTCAACATGTCTATGCTCATACCCGAAATGCTGAGCGATGTGTATGCCTACCACCTGGGAGAGCAAACCGCCTGGAAATATGTGCAGCAAGCCAGGCTGTTCAACAGCGATGAGGCCAAAGCCATTGGGCTGGTAGATGAGTCGGTGGAGGTGGAGGAGGTAATGGAGCGTGCTCAGGCGCAGTTGAAGCGCCTCATGAAGGTACAGCTGCCAGTTTATCAGAAGTCCAAGCGCTATTTCCGCAAAGGCTTGCTGCAGATTGTCAACCGGGACCTGGAGCAAATGGCCGGGGTCATTGCCAAAGATGCCGAAGACCCCGCTGTGCAGGAATCTTTGAAACAGTTTTTGGCCAATTTGAAACTGAAATCCAAAAAACCCATTTAAAAAATATGGAAGCATATATTTATGACGCCATACGCACCGTGAGGGGCAAAGGCAACCGCAAAGGCGCACTGGTAGGTATTACCCCCGTTGAACTGGCCACGCAGGTACTGGTTGAGCTCAGGGAAAAACACGAGCTGGACACTACCCAGGTGGAAGACGTGATACTGGGTTGTGTGGGGCAGGTGATGGACCAGGGGGCGAATATTGCCAAAACGGCTGCCCAGCACTCTGGTTACGGCGACCACCTGTGCGGCGTGAGCCTGAACCGCTTCTGCGGCTCCGGCCTGGAGTCCATCAACCAGGCAGCGGCCTATGTGCGGGCGGGCTTCCGCAACTTGCTGGTTGCTGGTGGGGTGGAAAGCATGTCGCGGGTAAAAATGGGAAGCGACGGCGGCGGCATGTTCATGGACCCGGCCGTTGCCATCCCGGGGCGCATTGTGCCTCAGGGCATTTCGGCCGACCTCATTGCCTCTAAGTATGGCTACAGCCGACAGGAAGTGGACGAGTATGCTTACGAGTCCCAGATGCGGGCCTCCAGAGCCGATGCCGAGGGGCGTTTTGTGTCGCGCATTCCGGTCAAAGACATCAACGGCATCCCTGTGCTGGAAACCGATGAGAATATTCGCCCCAATACCACACTGGAAGCCCTGGCAGAGCTGAAGCCCTCCTTTGCCATGATGGGGGCCATGGCTGGCTACGACGAAGTTGCCATTGACCGCTACCCGGAGGTAGAGGAAATTGAGCACGTACACCATGCGGGCAACTCATCGGCCATTGTGGACGGGGCTGCCATTGCCCTGGTGGGCAACAAGCAGGCAGGTGAGGCCCTGGGGCTCAAGCCTCGCTTCCGCATTCTGGCTGCTGCCATACACGGCACCGATCCCACCATGATGCTGGTGGGCCCGGCACCTGCATCGCGCAAAGCACTCAAACAGGCCGGCATGCAGAAGGAGGACATCGACCTCTTTGAAGTAAACGAAGCCTTCGCGGCCGTTCCCCTGCGCTTTATGCAGGACATGGGCGTGCCCTTCGACAAGGTGAATGTAAATGGCGGAGCCATTGCCATGGGGCACCCTCTGGGAGCCACCGGCTGTATGCTCACCAGTACCCTCATGGACGAGCTGGAGCGCAGAGACCTGAACACAGGCCTGGTTACCCTGTGCATAGGGGGCGGTATGGGCATTGCTACGATTATTGAGCGGGTATAAACCTGTATCAGGAGAGCCACTGTGCCATGAGAAACCCCAGGTAGGTGCCCAGGCCATTGCCCAGGGATCCCACCAAAATGGCGGGTAGCATGAGGTCGGCGCGGTTGAGGCTTTTGGCCAGCGCCAGGGCCGTGGAACTACCCCCTATGTTGGCCTGGGAGGCTACCGATGCAATGTCCCAGTCCACCCTGAAGAGGGCTGCTGCACCGAAAAGCAACAAGGCATGTATGGCCACCAGGGCCAGTGCAAACAGCAGCAGGTACACAGCCAGCTGCCCAATGCCACCCAGGGCCGAGAGCTCACAATAGGCCCCTATAACTGCCAGGAATACGTAAACGCTGAACAGACCCATGAGACGGGCACCTCTGAGCTGCCGGATTTGGGGAAACTGGGCCAGTACCAGGGCCAGGGTGGTGAGGATGAGGATAGCAGGCACCCCCATGCCCATGCTTTTGAACCAGGCCGCCGAAATTTCAGAAATGCCCAACGTCATACAGCCCAGCGCCAGCAGTATGCTCAGGTGCAGGGGATTGATGGATTCCGACTCATCCTGGCGAGTGAGGTCCACCTGTTCCTGCTCCAGTAGCTGCCGGTTGCGCGGAAATCGGATTTGCAGCAGCTTGGGGGCCAGGATGGTAATGCCCATCCACAGGGCGGTAATGATGTTGTCCACGGCTACGGCGCCGGCAAACAGGCGCCCTTCTTTCATCACCTCATAATGCAGGGCCACCGCATTGAAGTTGACGCTACCGCCAGTGTAGGTGCCGGTAAACATGCCGCCCAGGGGGGCGTACATGCTGCCAATGCGTTCCGGCCCGTTGATGAGTTGCATGCCCACCCATACGCCTGCTACGGTACCAGCCGATCCCAGCAGAAACATCAGCAGCATGGGCATACCGGCTGCTTTGAGGTTTTTGAGGTTGACTTCCAATAGCAGGTAAAAAATGGAAAGGGGGGCAATGTACTGGAAAATGCCGTCGTACAAAGGAGGGGCGTTGGTGGCAGCCGGGATGATGCCCAGGTTGGCCACTACGGCTGTGATGAGGATCACCAGCAGGGCAGTGCCCAGGTGCTTCAGACGGGTGCGCATCACCAGCCACTCCGCCAGCAGAATGTTCAGGGCAAGCACACCAGTGATCAGCAGAGGATGAGATAGCATCTTGGGGGATTGGGTGAATGAGATAACCCTCCCCCGCCTGAAGGCGGGGGAGGCATCATGTTTATGACTAAAAGCCGGCAGCGGCATCGTCGCCCCTGGGATCGGCGCCGCCTTCGAGGCGGCCGTCGGGCAGTACGAGTATGGCATCTACGCGTCCAATGCTGCCCCGCTCCTTAAACTCGTGGCCCATGTCCTGCAGGGCCTGCAGGGTGGCGCTGTCAAAGGCTCCTTTTTCATAAAATACCACATCGGGTTTCCACTGGTGGTGAAAACGCGCAGCTGCCACGGCCTGCTGCATGCCGTGGCCGTATTCTACTACGTTGAGGATGGTTTGAAACACCGAGGTGATAATGGTGGAGCCGCCGGGTGTGCCCACTACCATAAAGAGCTGACCTCCTTTCTCCACGATGGTGGGGGTCATGGAGCTGAGCATGCGTTTGCCGGGGGCGATGGCGTTGGCTTCTGCGCCTATGAGGCCAAACATATTGGGTACACCGGGCTTGGCGCTGAAATCGTCCATTTCGTTGTTGAGCAAAAAGCCTGCACCGCCTACTACTACTTTGTTGCCGTAGCCGCCGTTAATGGTGGTGGTTACAGAAACGGCATTGCCCTGAGCATCTACGATGGAGAAGTGGGTGGTTTCGGTTTTTTCGGCAGCCAGCGGCTCTCCAGCCAGGATGGCCTCGCTGTCGGAGGCACGCTGGGGATCAAAGTCGGCAAAGCGGCCTTTGAGGTAAGCTGGGTCCAGCAGGGCCTGCACGGGTACGGGGTAAAAGTCCATGTCGCCCAGGTGGGAGGCGCGGTCGGCATACACGCGGCGCTCGGCTTCTATCATGAGGTGAGTAGCCGCTACGGTATGAAACCCCTCTTCCAGCATGGCGGGGTGCTGGCCCACCAACTGTAGCAGTTGAAGCAAGGCAATGCCGCCACTGGAGGGTGGCCCCATGCTGATGATGCGGTAATCTTCGTAGGTGCCAGTAATGGGCTCCCGCCACACAGCCTGGTAGTCTTTGAGGTCCTGGTGGGTGATGATGCCATTGCCGCGCTCCATTTCAGCCACAATTTTATCGGCTGTTTCTCCCTCATAAAAGCCTGCTGCTCCCTGGTCCCGTATGAGTTCGAGGGTGTGGGCCAGTTCGGGCATGCGCACAGTGTCGCCGGGTTGCCAGTTTTCTTTGCTGCCAAATACGGTAGGCTGTGTGCTGTAGGTTTCTATGTCTGCTTTAGCGTGGTTAAAACTTTCGGCCTGCTTGGGGGTGAGAGGAAAACCTTTGGCGGCCAGGTCGATGGCGGGTTGGATAAGCTCTTTCATGGGCAGGCTGCCCAGGCTGTCGTGTGCGGCAAACATACCTGCCACAGAGCCGGGGACGCCTGCGGCCAGGTGTCCCAGCCGACTTTTTTCTGCAATGGCATTGCCTTCCGCATCCAGGTACATATCGCGAAAGGCTGCTGAAGGTGCTTTTTCTCTGAAATCGAGGGTGAAGGCCGTGCCGTCCTGTTGGCGCACCACCATGAACCCCCCGCCGCCTATGTTGCCCGCCACGGGATACACCACAGCCAGGGCAAACTGCACCCCCACGGCGGCATCCACGGCATTGCCACCCCGCCGCAGTATGTCGGCACCTACCTGCGAAGCAAGGGGGTGAGCCGATACCACCATGGCCTGATCCGTAATGAGTCCGGTGGGCGGTTTGGGTGCCTCGGTTCGGCAGGCAGGAAGGGAAAAAAAGAGGGTGAAAATCAGCAGAGAAGCAAAAAAATGCCGGATAGACAGGGTAGGTCGTTTCATATTAGAAGGTTTGGAAATAGGTTGAGCAAATGGTATATGGGAGCAAAACTAGCATTTTTCGCTTTGGAAAAAAAAGGGTTGAATATGGCATAGGCGCTATTTTTCTCTTATTTTCGGCCCAAAACAGCTCAATATGAACAAAGCATACTTTTTACTGGCTTTCGCCCTGCTGATTTTGGGAATCTACAATCCCATTTTTGCTCAAAAAAAGAAGCCTTCTGCCAAAAAAGATTACCTCGTCACCATTTCTACAGAGTTTGGAGAAATGCGCCTGATTTTGTTTGACGATACCCCCATACACAAGGAAAATTTTCTCAAATTGTGTGAGGAGGGTTTTTACAATGGCGCCACCTTCCACCGGGTAATGAAGGGATTCATGATTCAGGGAGGCGATCCCAACTCCAAAGAAGGGGGGGATGCCACTCAGATAGGGCGTGGCGGCCCGGGATATACGCTGGAGGCGGAGTTCAGGCAGCATCACAAGCACCAACGCGGTGCCCTGGCTGCTGCCCGCCAGCCCGATAGGGTCAACCCAGAAAAGCGCTCCAGTGGCAGCCAATTTTACATTGTGCATAAAGATGATGGCGCCCGCCACCTGGATGGCTCCTACACCGTTTATGGCCAGTTGATAGCGGGTTTTGAGGTGCTGGATAAGATTGCGGAGCAGCAGGTAGGCAGGGGCAACCGCCCTGTGAAGGACATTCGCATGCAGGTGAGCTGTGAGCTGATGAAAAAGAAAAAAATCAGTAAACTGTACGGATATACCTATCCCTGAGCCTTCTACAGGCCATTTGTGCGTTTGTTTGCATGCCAGCGGGTAAATACCTATTTTCATAGCACCTTACCCATCGTTCTCATGGAAATATTTGTCAATACCTGCTTGAGCATACTGGCCGTCTATATGCTCATCGGGTTCGTTTTTGGCCTGGTATTCGTCCTGCGGGGGGTACAGCAAATTGATGCAGCCGCTAAGGGAAGTTCCTGGGGGTTTCGTTTGCTCATTCTTCCCGGCAGTGTGGCCTTTTGGCCCTTGTTGCTTCACAGGTGGCGTAAGGCTATGCGGGCATCAGCAGAGTAGGGCCGCTGTACTGCTGTTCATTTGCTTATTATGCCGTTATGACCCCTTCCATACGCAAACGACACCTTTACATCTGGATGGCCCTGGCAGTGCTGCTGCCTGTGGGCTATGTGGCAGCCATACTGGCCGTGCCGCCCGAAGCTCCGGCGGCGAATGTTGTGGAGACCATCCGCAGTCAGGATCTCCCGCCCCAGTATGCCCGTGTGCTTCAGGTAGCAGAGCATCCCCGGCTGAAAATGCAGCTGCGGCAAGATACCGCCAGCCAGCAACGGCAGGTGGAGCTCATCCTCAAGCAACCCCTGAGGCGGCCTTCCACCTGGGCCTACCTCAGCGAAGGCGACAGCACGCGTATAGCCGGCAAGCAGCTGCTGGGCCTGCTCACCAATCAGGGAGTTTACCGCTATGCATTGCCCGACTCCCTGCATCCCCGGCTGCTGTTGTTGTACGACGGC
>RFHT01000564.1 GCA_003696835.1 Bacteroidota bacterium | reverse complement strand
TACGACGCCGCCAACCAGTACAACCGGGTGGTGTTTTTCCCCGACTTTGGCAACATGGGCGTAGCCGGTGGGGAAGATTTTTACTTCGATGATCTGGTAAATAAGGGAACTGTATCTGTAGATGTATTGGAGCAGCTTTCCTTCAGCGTTTTCCCCAACCCTGCCCGCCAATGGATCAACATCCGCTATGAGCTGCCCGTGTCGGCAAAGGTGAGCTTCAGCCTGCTGGACCTGAGCGGCAAAGAGGTAAAACGACTGGAGCAGGGGCAGCTGGCAGCAGGTGTGCAGCAGGCCCGCCTGCAGCCCGGGCAGCTGGCAGCAGGTACGTATTTGCTGCTCATAGAGCTCGATGGTCGCAGGGTGAAATACCAAAAAATCATGCTGCACTAAGGAAGTGAATTGCTTTGCTCAGCGGGGACAAACAGTCCATGACAGGCTGCAAGCGCCTCACAGGCTGTTTGCCCCGCTTTTTTATTCAACCTCAACCTTCTCCAAACCTCCAACACAATGGGCAAAAATTACTACATAACGCTCGTCGCCCTCATCGTGGCACTGGGCGGCTTCCTCATGGGCTTTGACGCCTCTGTAATTTCAGGGGTAGTAAAGTTTATTGAGCTGGAGTTTGACCTGACAAAGCTGGAACTGGGGTGGGCAGTGAGCTCTCTCACTCTCACGGCCACCCTGGCCATGCTGGCCGCAGGGCCATTGAGCGACTTCTTCGGCCGGAAAAAGGTGCTCTCCTTTGTGGCCTTTTTGTACGCCATTTCGGCCATTGGCTCGGCCCTGGCACCCGACTACCTCACCCTGGTGATTGCCAGAATGATTGGCGGCCTGGGTGTAGGGGCTTCCCTCATCATCGCTCCCATGTATATAGCCGAAATAGCGCCGCCCGAAATACGGGGGCGCATGGTGTCTTTCAACCAGTTGAATATCGTCATCGGTATTTCCGTAGCGTTTTTCACCAACTACCTCATCCTGCAGCTCGGGCAGTCGGAGGCGGCCTGGGCCCAGGCCATGAAGTTTGACGAATACAACTGGCGCTGGATGCTGGGGCTGGAAACCCTGCCGGCCATACTGTACTTTTTTGCGCTCTTTGCGGTGCCCAAAAGTCCCCGCTGGCTGGCCATGAAAGGCCGCTACGACGAGGCCCTGGTGGTGATGCGCAAAGCTACCAGTGAGGAACGGGCCAGAAAGATCATCGAGTCGGTAAAGCAAAGCCTGTCAGCTGCTTCCTCCCAGGCCCGCCTGCCTCTGCGTGAGCTTTTTCAGCCCGCCCTGCGGCTGGTGCTGAGCATTGGCATAGTGGTAGCCGTTCTCCAGCAAATTACCGGCATCAATTCGGTCTTTTTCTATGCCCCCATGATATTCGAACAATCGGGTATAGGTACCGATGCGTCCTTTGTGCAGGCCATTCTGGTAGGACTGGTCAACCTGGTGTTTACCGTACTGGCCATTGCGCTTATAGACAAGCTGGGCCGAAAGCCTCTGCTGGTGGTGGGTGTAGCAGGCATTGCGCTGTGCATGTTTTTGCTGGCCTACAGTTTCCAGGCTGCTACCTACCAGCTCAGCACCGAATCGGTGGAAAGCCTGCCTGCAGAAATTCCCCGCGAAAAACTCATGACCCTTACCGGTACCCTCTTTGAAGACGATCTGAGCTACAAACAGGCGCTGAAGGAAAAACTGGGAGAAGATATTGTCCAAAACTTTGAATCGGAACTCATCTCTGCAGCGGCCGACATGAATGCCTGGCTCATACTGGGCGGCATACTGGGCTTTGTGGCCTTTTTTGCCGTTTCCCTGGGCCCGGTTATGTGGGTGTTGTTTTCGGAGCTGTTTCCCAACTGGATACGCGGGCTGGCCATTTCCTTTGTGGGGCTGATCAATTCGGCGGTTAGCTTTTTGGTTCAGCTGGTCTTCCCCTGGGAGTTGCAAAATTTTGGCAGCAGCACCACCTTCCTCATCTACGGAGTGTTTGCTGCCCTGGGGCTGGTCTTTATTCTGCTCAAAGTACCCGAAACCAAAGGAAAATCCCTGGAGGAGCTGGAAAAGCTCCTCGTCAAAGTACCTGCCGGCAAGCAAAGTTTGCCGCAGGAATAAACACAGGTACCCGGTCGCAGCAACTACTTTTATTTATATATACAAACCAACAGGCCGGGTACCCATTCTTTATTACAGGTCTATGTTAACCCCATTTATACCATGAATGATTTCCCCAAAATGTTGATCTGTCTGTTGCCCCTGTTGCTACCCGGTGTTTGGACGGGCTGCAGACAGGCACCTGCTACCCAGGAAGCCTCCGAAGACGGAAAAACCGAAACGACAGAGATTGTGATCGAAGCCGAAGACTTTCTCGCCTCCCAAGGAGAGGTATCGGTGCAGACATTGCCCACAGGAGAGCAATATGTACAAAGCCCTCCGGGCGATTCCTGGCTGGCTTTTGAGGTGGAAGTGCCCGTAGCAGGCCGCTACCGCATGGAACTGCTGGCAGGTGCCGAAGCCGCAGGCCCCTATGCCTGGGTGGAAGATTATTACGACAACCAAGATGGCAGAACCTACAACATCACGGGCAACATGCAGCTGCCCCTCTCCGGGCCTGAAGCCGCCTTTGGCAGCGTAGCCAAAGACGGCTCTCCCCTCAATGCCGGCACCCACAAGGTAAAACTTCACCTGCAGGCGGGGCCAGCCAAAGTGGACCGCATACGGCTCAGCCTGCTCAGGCAACACCAGCTTACCCCCAACCACATGACCCAAAACACCTCCGGCAAAAGCTGGAAGGTCGTTTGGGCCGATGAGTTTGAGCAGGATGGAATGCTGGATGAAGAGAAATGGACCTACGACATAGGCAACTGGGGCTGGGGCAACAATGAGCTGCAGTATTATACCGAAAGGAGAAAGGAAAATGCCCGCATCGAAAACGGCAACCTCATCATTGAGGCCCGCAAAAATGACCTGGGCCATGCCTGGACTTCGGCCCGCATTACCACCCGCGGCAAGGTGAGCTTCACCTACGGCAAAATAGAAATTCGCGCCAAAGTACCCACCGGGCGCGGAAGCTGGGCCGCCGGCTGGACCCTGGGCGACAGCTACGTGGACGAGCTTTCCTGGCCCTACTGTGGCGAAATTGACATACTCGAAAGTGTGGGCTACGAAACCGATGATGAAAGCGGCAATGGCAAAGCCCATGCCTCTGTTCACTGTGGCGCCTATTATTTCAAGCTGGGAAATCAGCCTACAAGTACCCTGGAAGTGGCCAACATGAACCAGCAGTACCACACTTATGCCCTCGAATGGCTGCCCGATGGCATCCGTGCATTTGTGGACGGGCAAAAATACTTTGAATACACCGATACCTCTACCCCCCTGGCCTGGCCTTTTGACAAACCCCAAAACCTCATCCTCAACCTGGCCATGGGTGGCGGCTGGGGCGGCGCCCAGGGAATGGACGAAAGCCTCACCTCCCAGCAGTATATCATCGACTATGTGCGGGTGTATGAGCTGGAATGAGGTTTTTGAGAAATAAATCCGTATCTATTCAGCATATACCTGCTGCAAAAAAGGGGGAATACCCCAATAGTGCCTTCATGGACCATGCATACATGAAACTTTGTTTTTGTCAAC
>RFHT01000563.1 GCA_003696835.1 Bacteroidota bacterium | reverse complement strand
ATTTTGATACTAAGTGGCCATTTTGTATAGCGCGTTCTTTCAAAATATGTTTTGTCAAATTCTTTAATTCAGCAAACATGAAAAAGACAACCCAATATTCAACGAAAAGAAAAAAATCCACATTTTTTCAAAAATCAATTTCCCTGGTAGTAATGAGTATGTTCCTGTTAGGGATTTGGTTCAATATCAGTTATGATTCCGCCAATGAGTGGGAATTTTCTGTAAAAACACAAGAGGCGTTTGCAAGAATGGGCAGTTATAACCCGGTTACTAGTGTATGCACAGAGGTTTGGATAAGAGACTCAGGAGGTAACTGGATAAACCCCTTAGAATACTCCTGCGATGGAGGCAATTCAAGTTGTTATTTGAGTGGTCAAATATGCTGCGAAGACTATTAATTGCCCATACCCAAAGCGGTAGCCCTATAAGGGCTATCGCAAACCTGTTTACATGATCCCCCATGCACCCTCTCCAACTTCTGCTCTGGCTGACCAGTATGTGTGTCTTTTGCTACTGGGGCTGCGCCGACAGTCCTACGCAAAGCAGGCAGGTCTCGCAGGGGCACCTCATTTCCTGCAACCCTGCCCACAACGACTTCGAAAACCTCTCCCAACTGGTGGATACCACCTTTTACCTGCCGCTTGAAAGCCCGCCAGAACACCTCATAGGCAGTTGCACGCGCCTCCTGGCCTGGGAAAACCGCTTTTATATCGTGGACAAACGCAAAACCAGGTCGGTATTTGCCTTTGACCGGCATGGAAAATTTTTGTTTCAGATCCGCCGCGTCGGCCGGGGGCCGGGCGAGTACACCGAGCCTTACGCCTTCATCATCAACAAGCAGGCCCGCCTGCTGGAAATCTACGACCGCACCCAGCGAAAAATCCTCAGCTTTGACATGCAGGGCAACTACCTGCGGGAACGCACTTTTCCCTGGTATGTTAAAGACCTCATTGCCGTAGAAAACAACTACCTGGCCTATTCCACCAGCTATGACCCGGGCTACATCACCCACCGCCTCATGCTCCTCAGCCCCCAGGGAGCAGTGCTCAAGCAGTACCTGCCCTTTGACCAAAAAGAAGTTGACGACCTGGGCGTGACCAATTTTTCCTGCCAGGCAGGGATCTCCTTTACCTGCTGGCGGTACAACACCGTCTTTCACCTGCAGGGACAGCAACTCCTGCCCGCCTATACCATCGAATACGGGCCCTATTCAGTGCTCGACGATTTTTTTCAACACGACATAATTGAACACCAAATGGAATTACTCAAAGCCAAAGGCCTGGCTCATGGCATTTCTGATATGCTGGAAACCGACCGCTACCTTACCTTTACCTATATGTACAATGGCCATTCCAATATGGCTTTTTACTCCAAGCGAACCCAACAACTGCTGAGTTCCTCACGCTGCCTGAACGACATAGACGGCGTACCTGTCCAGCCCATGAAGACCACCTACCAGGAGTACCTGGTCAGCATCATCTGGCCCGCCGCCATGGAGCGAAACCTCGAAATGATTCAAAGCGATAAATTTTACCGCAAAGTTCCCGTTCAGGTGATAAACCGCCTCAAAACCCTGCTCAAGCAGACCCAACCCAACAGCAATCCCTGGCTGATTTTTTATAAATTGAAGGAGTTTTGAAATGGGGGCAATGTTTGGGGTTGGTTGATGAGCCACGTAGAACACATAGAACACGAAGGCCAGTTGGAGTAAAGTTTTTTCGAGGGGAACAAACGCGCCAATTGATTCGTGAAATTCGTGAAATTCGTGCCATTCGTGGCAAAAAATCCTACGCAGGTAGCTGGCGGATTTGGAGGAATGATCTGCACAAATTATTTGTTCCAAACAAATATTTTCCAGAACTTTCTGTTCGCTATGTCGAAATGCTGATAGAAGATGGATTGAGTCCTTAAGCTTTTGTACCAAATTGAACACTTCCCTCTCCCGCATCCTCCCCTTTGTAGCCCTCATTTTGCTGGGGCTGGCCCTGCTGCCGAAGCTGCCCTTTCAGTTGCAGCCGGGCCGTAGCCTGCCCTCGCTCACGGTGAGCTACCAGTGGCCCGATGCTTCGGCCGAGCTGCTGGAGCAGCAGGCCACCAGCAAGCTGGAGGCGCTATTTGCCACCCTGCGGGGGCTCAAAAAGATCAGCTCCACCACCCAAAAGGGCCAGGGCAGCATACGGCTGGAGTTCGACAAATCCACCGACCTGGACTTTGTGCGCTTTGAGGTGAGCGCCCTCATACGGCAGGCCCGCCCGCGCCTGCCCCAGCCGCTGAGCTACCCCCTGATTCGCCGCAACCGCCCCCGCGACGAAGCCGACCCCACCCTCATGAGCTACACCCTCAACGGGCCCGTATCGCCCTACTACCTGCGCCAGTACGCCGAGGAGCAGATCCAACCCCGCCTGGCCCTCATCCAGGGCATCCATCAGCTGCAGCTCTACGGCGCCACCCCCTACGCCTGGGAGCTGCGCTACCGCCACGAGCTGCTGCGCCAGCTCGGCCTGCAACCCCACGACATTGCCAGCGCCCTGCAGCGCGCCCTCTTTAAGGCCGAGCTGGGACAGGCCGCCCAGGCTCCCCCCTCCCCCGATGGGGACCACAACAGCCGGCAGGTCCGCCGGCTGGTGCTGGAAACCCCCGCCGCCGACAGCCTCAACTGGGCCCAGGTCCCCATCAAGCGGGTGGGCAACCGCATGCTCTACCTCACCGATGTGGTGGAGGTCAGCCGGCGCGAACGCCCCCCACACAGCTACCACCGCATCAATGGGCTCAACACCATCAACCTGCTCATCAAGGCCGAAAGCTCGGCCAACCACCTGCAGCTGGCTGCCGCCATCAAAAATGAAGTGCAGGCCCTGCGCGCCGAGCTGCCCCCCGGCTATTCCCTCATCCTCACCTACGACTCCACCACCTTTTTGCGCGAAGAGCTGGAAAAAATTGGCTGGCGCAGCCTCTTTTCCGTCCTCATTTTGCTGCTGTTTGTATGGGTCGTCAGCCGCTCCCTGCGCTACCTGGGCGTCATCCTCTTCAGCCTGCTGGCCAACCTGGCCATTGCCAGCCTCTTTTACCAACTGCTGGGGCTGGAAATGCACCTCTACTCCCTGGCCGGCATCACCGTTTCCCTGGGACTCATCATCGACAACAGCATTGTGATGATCGACCACTGGCGGCGCGAGGGCAACCGCAGCGTGTTTGTGGCCATTCTGGCCGCTACCCTCACCACCCTGGGCGCCCTGAGCGTGATCTTCTTCCTCGAAGAGCAGCAGCGACTCCAGTTGCAGGACTTCGCCTGGGTGATGATGATCAACCTGGCCGTGTCCCTGGCCGTGGCCCTCTGGCTCATTCCTGCCCTGCACCCCCGCCAGCCCACCCACCAGCCAACATCCCGCCCTTTGATGCCCTGGCTAAGGAAGCGCCTCAGTACCATCTCCCCCCTCATCCTCCACGGGCGGGCGGGCCGATTGAAAAAAAGCTGGAACCGCATCCACAAACCCCTGCTCATCACCATCGCCATACTCGGTTTTGGGCTGCCGGTATTTTACCTGCCCGACAAATGGGAAAGCGAGGCCCTCAAACAATACTACGGGCCCCAGGAGGAGGCCCCTGCCCTGCCCTGGTACATGCAGGCCTACAACCGCACACTGGGCAACCGCTACTACGTACAAAACATCAAGCCCTGGGTAAACAAGCTCCTGGGCGGCAGCCTGCGCCTATTTGTGCAGGAAACCTACCCCAACGCCCGCTACCGGCAGCCCGAGCGTACGGCCCTCTACGTCTATGGCCAAATGCCCTACGGCAGTACCGTGCACCAGGTGAACGAGATTTTTCAGCGGCTGGAAAACTTCCTCGCCCAGTATGAGGAAGTGCAGCAGTTTCAAACCGAAATCAACTCCCCCCAGTCGGCCCGAATGATCATCCACTTTAAGCCCGAATACGAGCGGGGCAGCTTTCCCTACCTGCTCAAAAGCCGGGTGGAGCGCTTCGCCATCGACCAGGGAGCCGTGGACTGGCAGGTGTATGGCGTGGGGCGCGGCTTCAGCAATGCCATCGGCCTGGGCAGCAAAAACTCCCGCATTGCCCTCAGGGGCTACAACTACAACGAGCTGCTGCGGCATGCCAACCGCCTCAAAGACAGCCTGCTGCATCATCCGCGCATCAAGGAGGTCTTTCTCAACGGCCAGATTCGCTGGGACTACAGGCCCAACTACGAATACCTCATGCAAATGGACCGCCGCAAGCTGGCCCAGATCAACAGCAGCCCCCGGCAGGTGTTTGAAGAATTGCAGCGCATGAGCCTGGACGAGCGGCCCCTCATGTACGTGCGCCAGGGCGGCCGCTACGAGCAGTTGGTGCTCAAGCCGGCCCACACCCACGAGCTGGACCTCTGGGCCCTGCAGCAAACGCCCCTGCGGGCACACGACAGCCTCAGCTTCAAGCTCAGCGAGGTGGCCCGCCTGGTGAAAGAACCCGCCGGCGACATCATCTACCGGGAGGATCAACAGTACCGCATGTACGTGGAGTACGACTTCATCGGGCCTTACACCCTGCAGCGCAGGGTGAGGGAGCGCATGACGGAGCAGGCCAATGCCTGGCTGCCCCTGGGCTACACCGCCGAGGCCACCGGCTGGGGGGGCTGGAGCCGCCAGGCCGAGCGCAAACAGTACGCCCTCATCTTCCTGGTCATTGGCATCATTTATTTCATCTGCGCCATTTTGCTGGAGTCCCTGCTGCAGCCCCTGGCCGTGATTGCCATGATCCCGCTTTCCTTCATCGGGCTCTTTCTCACTTTTTACCTCTTTGAGTTCAACTTCGACCAGGGCGGCTACGCCGCTCTGCTGGTGCTCAGCGGCATTTCGGTCAATGCCGCCCTCTACCTCATTGATGAGTACAACCGCCTGCGGGCCCAGGCCCGCAGGGCGGCTACCCCTGCCCCCGCCGATGCCCGGCTCTACTGGCAGGCGTTTCGCCACAAAATAGTGCCCATCGGACTTACGATCATGTCCACCGTGCTGGGGTTTATTCCCTTTTTGTGGGCCGGTCCCGACGAGCCTTTCTGGTTTACCCTGGCGGCGGGCACCATAGGCGGACTGCTCTTTTCCATCATCGCCATTGGGGTGTACCTGCCCCTCTTCATCTTGAAGCGCAGCAGCTATGCCCCCCCTCCAACCGCTGAGAAAGGCTGAGCGGTGGGCAATGAGCGAGGGGATGGGCTTGGAGCCATCACCTCGCAAGCAGCCCGGCGCAGCCGGACGCCCGCGCGACTACCCAGGAGCGTTGGCCCCGTCGCCTCATCGGGAACTGGGGAGGAGGGTGCGGCTGGTATTGAGGCGACTAGACTTTTTGGTTCTTTTGTGGCAATGACAAAAGAACATTGCAGAGTAAAAAACAACAATTGGAAACAAGTAGGATGCAGCCCCAGCAACATGAGGTACCCAAGAAGCGCCCGCTGCGCGGCCTCCAGGAGACCTTTCGGCGCACGAAGCCAGCGCGTAGCCCAACCTCAAGGTGACACCTGAGAGGTGTTGAGGAGGTTTTCGCAAGCCCGGCGCAGCCTACGCCTGCGCGACTCCCACAGAGCGTTGGCCCCGTCGCCTCATCGGGAACTGGGGAGGCTCGTGTGGCTGGTATT
>RFHT01000562.1 GCA_003696835.1 Bacteroidota bacterium | reverse complement strand
CTTTTCAAGGAGGAGTTGGAGGTGGTTAATACATTTCATTGAAAATGAGCAACTTACAACAATTTTTTTTTCACCCTGAGGGTGCTGAATAGTTACCCTTTATCTTTCGAGTGTTCCTAACTATACTGGGCGATGAGGTCCAGGATGAACTGATTCTTTTTCAATTCAGGCGCATGATGAAACAGCAGGTAGTAATCCTCGCGTTTGAGTAGCAGCGCATTTTCGAAAAAAGTAAGCAGGTCCTGATACGCACCCGCATGGTAGGAGTAGGCCGCATACTGGTAGTAGAGGCTGGCCTCTGCGGGGTTTTGCTTGATGCCTTCCAGCAGGTAGGTACGTGCTCCGTCCAGGTTTTGATGCTGAAACAGCAGCTGAGCCCAGTCCTGCCAGATGGCCAGCTCGCCGGGCTTGAGCTGTATGGCCCTTTCCAGCATGAGGTAGGCGCTGTGCTTATTGCCCAGTTTGTATTCGCATATCGCAATAGAGAGGCAAATGTCCTCGTTTTCCTCATCCAGCTTCAGAGCGTGGTAATAATAGTACACCGCCTCCAGGTACTTCTCCTGCTTTTCCAGGCAGTAGCCCAGGCCCAGCCATGCATCCAGGTAATCGGCATCCTTTTCAGTAGCTTTGAAATAATACCGTATTGCATCCCGGTAAAGCTCCAGGTTTTCGTAGCATTCGGCCAGGTGGTAGATGGTGTGCAGATCGTTGGGAGCCAGCGAATGGGCATGCAAGAAGGCCTGCAGGGCGTACTCATACTGCTGCTGTTCCAGCAGCAGCCGACCTTTGGCGTAGTAGGCCGGCCCAAAATCTTCGGTTATCAGCAGGGCATAGTCCAGCGCTTCTATCGCCTTTTCATAATTTCCCGACTTGCGGTATAAAACACCCAGGTTGTACCACACCTCGTACGAATAGGGATAGTCATCCAGGTACTGCTCATACAGCTCCAGCGCTTCGGAAAGCTTGTCTTCGGCCTCCAGCAAAAAAGCCAGCTCAAACAGGGCCTCCTCGTAGGCCGGTACCAGCCCAAGTGCCCGCCGGTAATATTTTTCGCTGTCGGCAGGCTGCTTGCACACCTGGGCAATATTGCCTAAGTACAGCAAGATTTCCTCCGGCTGATCAACTGAATAAGCCAGCAGTTCCTCCAGCAAGGCCTGAGCAGCCGCATAGTGGTCCATCTGGGCCAGTAGCTCCGCCTGAAAAAATATGTACTCACGCTGCATGGGGCTGTACGACAAAGCCGTCTCTATATGGGTCAAAGCCGACTCATAGTTGTCCAGCTCTATGTCGATGCGGGCCTGCTTGTAGTACAGGTCGCTGCTGGTAGGATGGCTTTGCAGGGCATAGCTGATGAGAAAGCGGGCTTTGTTCAGCTCATTGGTAAACAGGTAGTAGTTGTAGATTTCCTCCACTTTCATCAAATCGATAAAGTGGTAGGAATCCTGCTCGAGCAAGCGCTCAAACTCCAGTGCACTATGGCGTGCCCGGTGTTTTCCTGCGTCATTATGGCTTGGAAAATTGTACATGAATCTTATACCCCTGTATGCGTAAAGGTAGAAAAATGAGGGGAATAATTCTATCCTTTAATGCCCTAAATATACGGTTTGTTCGGGCAATATCATTTTACGGATTAAAGCATACACCAGGCATATATACGCAAATATGGAGGGTTAATGATTTATATGCCTGATTATCAAAAAATTAAAGAAGAGAGGTTCGATAAAACGAATAAAATAAAGAAATATTGTGTAAAGACATGGCCCCGGCAGATTTTTTTTTAAAAAAAGGGCATTTTTCTCAATGGTGGCGAATCCAGCGTATCACTTCCCGGAAGGACGGCTTTTTGCCGTACATCAAAATGCCCACGCGATAGATCTTGGCTGCCAGCCACACACAGCCCAGGAAGGTGGCCACCAGCAGCAGCATAGACAGGGCAATTTGCCAGGCAGGCACCTGCGTGAGCGACATGCGCACCAGCATGGACATGGGCGAAAAGAAGGGAAACAGGGAGGCAAAGACGGCAAATGAGCCGTTGGGCGTTTGAATGATGTTGTACACAAAGAGCAGGGGCAGCAACATGGGAATGGTGATGGGCAGGGTAAACTGCTGGGCGTCCTGTATGTTATCCACCGAGGCACCGGCAGCGGCAAAGAGGGAGCCATAAAGGAAAAAGCCGCCCAAAAAATAGAAGGGTACAAACCAAAGCACCCCCCAGTCGAAGTTTTGCAGGGCCACCAGCATGTTGGACATCATGGCTTCACTCTCTTCGAGGCTCATGCCCGGCTGCTGAATCTGATCCACCTCCAGCTGACTGCCCACCACCAGCTGCATACCCAGCATCACCACCAGCGAAAGTATAGCCCACAACAAAAACTGGGTGATGCCCACCGAGCCAATGGCCAGTATTTTGCCCAGCAACAACTTGAAAGGCTGCACCGAGGACACGATCACCTCCACAATGCGGTTGGCCTTTTCCTCAATAATTCCCTGCATGAGAATGGAGCCGTAAATGGCCATGAGCATATAGGTGAGAAAACCCACTATGTAGCCCACCGCACTGGCCAGAAAGGTATGTGTTTGTTTGCTTTCGCCCGTGCTGGTCCACTTCTGCGTATTGGCTTCCAGCGAAAAATCCAGCTGGGCCAGCTGGTCTTCCGTCAGGCCGGCCTGCTGCAGCTTGTAGGCCCGTATGGCCTGGCGCAAGTCTTCGCGTATTTCTTTGAGCACCCCTTCGGTAATGTTGTCTTTGCTGTAAAGGGTAAAACTCAGAGAAGGATTGATTTTGTCTATGGCCAGCTTCCCGGGCAAGATGAGCACCAGCTCATTTTCCTGCTGCAGTACCCTGCGCTGCAGGCTGTCCAGCGGCAGGCTGGTCAGCTCATAGGTAATCTGCTCCGAGCTGGTCAGGGAAGGCGCCAGCAGGGGCTCCACCTCCTGCATCACCCACACCTTGTAGGATTCCTTTTCTACCACCAGCATGGACACGATCTGTATGCCAAAAATGAGGGCAAAACCCAGGGGCACCAAAAAAGTGCTTAGCAGGAAGGAACGCTTGCGTACGATGTTGAGGTACTCTCGTTGAAAAATGATCCAGGTCATATCAGGCTTGTGGCTGAGAAACGTTTTGGGTTGATTGCACCAATTCGATGAAAATGTCGTTCAAACGGGGCACGTGAATGGAAAAAGTGTGGATCTCCAGCGGGCTTTGGGCCAGGTACTGCATCACCTCCCGCGCATGGGTAGGAGGCAACAGCCGTATCTGGGCCGAGCCTTCCTGCAGGCTCAGCAGCTCGGTATGCGGAATGTGCCGTATGTGAGCCGGATCCCCCTCAAATTTTATGTGGTAAATGTTTTGCTGAAACCGCCTGCGCACTGCTGCCAGCTCGTCTTCTACCATCAGCTCGCCCTTGTTGATGAGGGCAATGTAGTGGCACAACTCTTCTACCTGCTCCATGCGGTGGGTAGAAAAAATAATGGTGGTCCCATTGGCCTGCAGCCGGCGTATTTCGGCCTCAATGATTTGGGTATTGACGGGATCCAGGCCCGAAAAGGGCTCATCCAGTATGAGCAAAGTCGGCTCGTGGGCCACCGTAGCAATAAACTGCACCTTTTGCTGCATACCTTTCGAAAGGTCCTGGGTTTTGTGGTGCTTCCACTCCAGCAGCTCAAATTTCTCCAGCCATTCGTTGGCTTTGGCTTTGGCCTCAGCCTGGCTCAGTCCCTTGAGCCGGAGCAGATATACAATTTGCTCCCCCACCTTCATCTTCTTGTACAGCCCCCGCTCTTCGGGCATGTACCCCATGCGAAATACATGCTGCTGTTCCAGAGGCTGCCCGTCAAAATAGATCTGGCCCTCGTCGGGGGCCGTGATGGTGGTGATCATGCGAATGATGGAGGTCTTGCCGGCCCCGTTGGGGCCCAGCAGCCCATAAATTTTTGCCCGGGGAATACCCAGCGATACCTGGTTGACGGCCTGATAGTCGCCATAGCGTTTGCTTACAGAAGAAAGACGGAGAAATACATCGGAGGAGGCGGAGGTCTGTTCCAAGGCTTTGGGTTAGTTGCGGGTTTCCTGAATATAAATTTTGCCAAAATCCATGTTGCAAATGATGGTGGTATATTTGCCCTCATGCCGGGTGAGCGCCAGGTTGCCAAAGGCATTTTTGTCCATGATTTCAAAATTACCCCTTACATTTACCCGGGCAAAAAACCCTTTGCGTATCACCACCTTGGTGGGATGGTCCTTGTGTATGGAGATGTAGCAGTTGCCCGAGCCGGAAGAGAGGTAAATGGTGGAGCCCGGCAGCTCATTATTGCCCAGTATGAGGTGGGTTTCTCCCATGTCGTTTTGCACGCTGATGAGCTCTGCACGTGCCAGCTCAATATTTCGCATTTCTATATTGGCCCTCACGGCGTGTACATCCATCTTTTGCATCACGCAAAGGTTGGGCTTGCTGTAGGCAATTTTTATATCCGAAAAAGCCGAGTTGACCGTAACTTTGTAGAGATTCAAGCCCGAAAGGTCGAGCGCAGAACCCCCTGAGCCCACATTCACAAACAACTCGGTAGAGAGAGAAGGGTCGGCGCGAAACTCCGTGCTGTAATCGCCAGCTTTGCCATAAAAAGCATCAAAATTGACCAGTTGTTGCTGGAAGTGCTGGAGATGGGCAGGCACCACTGCTTTGGGCCGCATGTCTGCCATACGCGCGTTAGCAGGCGGAGCCTGCCGGGGGGCCGCAGCCGGGCCTTCATCCCTGAAGGTAATGGTATAGGAAATATTGCCCTGTTTATCTTCTACCAACTGGGGTTGCAGCGAGGCATCGGGCGAAACGATACGGGCGTAACTCTTGCCACACACATCTGAAGAAAGTATGCGCACCTCTCCTTTGGGAATGGCAATGTTGAGGTACATGTGGGTGGAGGTACCTTTGGTAATCAGGGTGTCAGTTTGGTTTGATTGTGCAATACAGAAAATCGCCCATTGGGAAGCTATCAGTACCGATATTAAGCTTTTTATTTTCATACTTCTTAACTTTACGGAGAAGTCAACGGAAAGTTAGCCCTTCAGAAGGCGGCACCCGCAGCTTAGTGTACATTGCACAATGTTGCAAATAAGCCAAGCTTCTTGCTATAAACCAAGTAATTGCACCTAATTTTTGCCAGCATAAATACGTGTACGATTCATTTTTGTTAAACCGCTCAGGCATTATTTTGGGAAAAAACTGCCCCTTTATGGCATACTTTATCACAGCGGCTTTTCGTATTGAATCATAGATATGGACCTCCACCACATAGAGCCCTTTTATGGCTGGCTCAAGCTCTACAGCCACCAGCAGGATGAGCGCTCCCCCTTCCATGAGGTGGAACACAACCTCTTTTATTACGACCGCTCAGTAAACCGCATTCCGGCCCACCCTCTGTGGGACGACATCGGCTCGGAAAGCCTGCTGGTAAAAATACTCTTTGCCGACTACTTCCAGGGCTATGCCATCATTGAGCTCTTTGGAGAATGGAACGACCTCTTTGACAACGACTTCAAACTGCTGGCCGAAAACTGCCTCACCTACCTCATTGACCACGGCATACAGAAGTTCATTCTCGTATGTGAAAATGTATTTCACATTTACCCCGACACCGAAGACTATTACCAGGCCCTGCAGGAAGAACTGGATGAGGGCTGGATATGTGTACTAAGAGCCCGCCCACAGGTGTGGCAAGAAATGCAAGCCTATCACATTGCCCAGTATTTCTACCAGAGCCCCCTGCTCGACGAGCTCCCCTGGCGAAAACTGAAGCCTTCACAGCTGTACTATCTGGTGGAAAGCAGAATGCGGCAAGTGTTGAAATAAAGGAATAAATTCAAGGAAAAAAGGGTACTATTTGTGCTTTTCCTGCATAAAGCTTAATATTATCACTGGACAATACAGTGAGTTTAAGGCAATTTGCTTATGAATAAATGGATGTATTATATTTGGATATTCGTACTAATTGGAGCGGGAGGGCGTACTTTTGCCCAGGACGAAGGCTATCAACCTGATACCTCTCTGACGTACGACGTTTTTCTGGATCAGTGCGTAAATTTTAAAAAGATGAACCGCCAGGAAGTGTGGGTCGTCTTTTTTTGGGCCAGCTGGAGCACCTCCTCCCTCTACGAGCTGGAGCCCCTCAAAGAGGTGTACGAAGCCTACCGGCACAAACCTGTGCGCTTTGTGGGCATATCGGTGGATAAAATCCGCGCCAAATGGGAAAAAATGCTCATGCGCTACCAGATGCCCTGGGAGCACCTCATGATCGCCGACGAAGACGATTATACCTTTATCAAACGCGCCTTTCAGCACAACTCCCTGCCCGCAATTTTTCTTGTCAATGACCAGGGCCATATCCGCCGCATGAAAAATGCCGCCCAGCTCAAATCGGAGCTGCTGCTGGCCACCGACTTCCTGCCCGACAGGCCCTACCAAAAACCCGGGCTGGTGATTACCGACAACAATGCCCCTCCCGCCTCAGGCTCCCCTGCAACGAATACGCCTGAACCCCCAGCATCCACTTCGCCTGCTGAAGAAGAGGGTGCCCCTGCTACAGCAAACACCCCCGGGGAAGAGGCTGCCCCCAAGGAGGAGGCCACCCCCAAGGAAGAGCCAGCCGCCACGCCCCCTCCCCAGCGCGACCCCACCCCCCGCTGGATTACCCACACCGTAAAACGCGGCGAAACGCTTTACTCCCTCTACCGGCGCTATGGCGTGCCCGTAGCGGAAATCAAACGCATCAACGGCCTCAAATCCAACCTCATCCGTACGGGCCAGGTGCTGCGCATCAAAACGGTGGACGGCAACTGAGGCCCTGCCCGCAGTTACAGCAGCCAGGGTATGACCGCCCTGCGCCCGGCGGGATAGTGGGGAAAGTGCTGCCGGTACCAGCGGTGGTGCGCCAGGGCACGCGGAATGAGATTGGCTGCTGTCCACAGGGCAAAGGCAAAGCCCGCCCACGACCAGCTCATGAGGGCAAAGCCCGTCCACTCTATTATTTCGCCCAAATGGTTGGGGCAGGAGACATAGCGAAACATGCCGCCCGCAGGAATCTTGTAGCCCGTTTCGCCCGGCTTGCGAAGCCGGAGCAGCAGGTTATCCGAATGCCAGTTGATGCCCATGCCCGCGCCAAACAGCAGCCCTCCCAGTACAAAGCGCGGGTCGTACCACCACTGAGCGGGATACTGAGCCATAAAGCCCTGGTACCAGCCGTTGAAGTAGCCGTTGCCCAGGTTGAATACGATGGCAAACAGGGCAATGAGCAGGGGCATTTGCTTGCCGCGCGTTTTTTGGCGCAGGGGAAATACCAGGCTGCGGTTGAAGTAGTGCAGCATCCATAGGGCCAGCAGCAGGGCGGCCACCGGCCTGCCCGCCTGAGGGGAATACAAAAAAATGAGCGGGAAAGTGAGCAACGCAGGCAGTTCCATGAGCACCCACCCCCAGCGATTGGAAATCATGGGCCCCCAGCTGGCCTTGCTGTGCCTGCCATAGGGCGCCGTGATGAAGAGGTTGAGCGGGAAAATGACCAGCGCCAGGCAGATCCAGCCCCACAGTAGGTGGTAATAGGACATATTTCGGGGCCAGGCAGCAGGGCGGCCTGGGTAAAATTGGTTAAATTCGCCTCAATAATAGGCAATTTTTCATGGCTGAGACAATCAGAAAGATCATACACGTGGACATGGATGCCTTTTATGCCTCGGTGGAGCAGCGCGACCGGCCCGAGCTCAGGGGCAGGCCCGTGGCTGTAGGGGGTTCTCGACAACGGGGAGTAGTGGCTGCAGCCAGCTACGAAGCCAGGGCCTACGGCGTACATTCGGCCATGCCTTCGGTTAGGGCTTACCGCCTCTGCCCCACCCTGGTGTTTGTAAAACCCGACTTCGCCAAATACAAACGCATTTCCCGCCAAATACGCCAAATATTTCTCAGCTACACCGAGCTGGTGGAGCCCCTCTCCCTGGACGAAGCCTACCTGGACGTGAGCACCAACAAACAAGGCCTGGACAAGGCCAGCCTGATTGCCCGCCGCATTAAAGCTGAAATTTTTCAGCAAACACAGCTCACCGCTTCGGCCGGCATTTCCTGCAACAAGTTTCTGGCCAAGGTAGCCTCCGGCCTGCACAAGCCCGACGGGCTCACCCTCATCCTGCCGGAGCGGGCTGAGGCCTTTATTGAAAAACTGCCCATAGAAAAGTTTCACGGCATTGGCAAAGTAACGGCCGAAAAAATGCGCCGCATGGGCATTCGCAATGGCAAAGACCTCAAGACCCGCTCCGAGCTGGAGCTGGTCAGGCATTTTGGCAAGGCAGGCCGCCATTTTTACCTCATTGCCCGCGGTATCGACCAGCGCCCCGTAGTACCCAACCAGCCCGCCAAATCCATTGGGGCCGAAAACACCTTTGCCAGCGACATCACCGACGCTGAGGCCATGCTGGCCATGCTCCGGCCCCTGGTGGACACCGTGGCCCGGCGCCTCCAAAAATCAGGTACCCTCGCAAAAACCATTACCCTCAAAATCAAATACCACGATTTTACCCTCAAAACCCGCTCAAAAACCTTCCCTACTCCCCTTTATTCCAGCAGCGACATCCTGCACGTCATCCAATGGCTCTTGCATCAGCCTGCCTTGCCCGAAAAACCCGTGAGGTTGCTGGGCGTATATGCTTCCAAGCTCGAAAAATCCAAAGACCGGCAAGTGGGGCAGCTCACCCTGGATTTTTAAAAAATCG
>RFHT01000561.1 GCA_003696835.1 Bacteroidota bacterium | reverse complement strand
CTGGACTTTGGCATTTCCTACTACCTCAAAGAGGGGCTGAAAACCCGCCAAACCTATCACTATGCTCCGTTTGAAGTGCAGCTGGACAGCAGCCACGTTCAAATTGTGGGGGCGAAGTTCTTTGTGCGCCCCATCAGCGACACAGAATACGAAATAGAAGCCGATGAGAAAAGTGCTGAGATATGGAATATTGCTGAGGATGCCCTGGTACACGAGCTGGAGCCTTTTGTATTTAACAAGCGCCTGAGGTTTGGCCAGCCCTATACCGACCAAAACCTCTCTTTTACCCTGCATAGAAACCCGGATTTTGAGGTAAAGAAGGGCCAGCGCTTCTATTTTGTTATTCATGGGCTAAAGGACCTGGCTGAGCGCTACCAGTCGGCCCTGAAAGTAGAGGCTGTGAGCAAAGAGGCACGCTTGCTGAATATCACCAGTGAAGGGCCGGTGGTGAGTATGCAAAACCAATTTATCAACACCCTGCTGAATACCTACATACAAAACGATCTGGAAAAGCAACGCGAAATAGGCCGGAAAATGCTGATGCTGATAGATGAGCAGCTCACCGGCGTAACGGATTCCCTCAGGAAAGCAGAATTCTCTTTGAGGGGATTCCGGGCAGGCACCAACATTGTGGACATAGGGGTTACTTCCAAAGATTTGACCGACCAGCTCACCGAGCTGGAGCGCCAGCGGGCTGCCCTGGCAGTGGCTGGGCAGTACTACGAGTACGTGCTGGAAGACATTCAGGCCGACAATTCTCTGGCCGAGGTAGTCGCTCCGGCATCTACCGGTATAGAGGACCCCCTGCTGACCAGCCTGCTGGTTGATCTGGCGCGCCTGAAGCAGGAGCGTGCCGCCATACGGCTTACAGCTAAGGAGCGTAGCCCCAAGGTGCAAAACATAGATGCTAAAATCAACAATGTGAGGCAGGCCATATTAAAAAACGTCAATACCAGCATCAGGGCCAATAACATCGCCATTTCCAATGTGAATGAACGCATTGAGGCTTTGAGGACCAGGCTACGGCGCCTGCCGGAGAGTGAACGCATTCTCACCAACATCAAGCGAAACTTTGACCACAGCAGTGAGGTGCACAAATACCTTTTGCAAAAAAGGGCTGAAACAGCCATTGCACTGGCTACCGACATTGCCAACAAGTTTGTAGTGGACGAAGCCAAACAGGTGGGCAGTGGCCCGGTTTCGCCCAAGGTGGGGCTCATTTATGCGGTGGCTTTTGTGCTGAGCCTGGGCCTGCCGCTTGCCATCATGCTGGTGTATGACTTTTTCAACGAAAAAATATCCGGCGACCAGGACATAGAAGCCTGCACCAATATCCCTATTTTGGGGTACATTGCCCGTTATGAAAAAAGCAACAATTACATCATTGAGAAAGATTCCCGTACCTCCTTTGCCGAATCTTTCCGCTCATTGCGCGTCAAGATGTTGTTTGTGGTAGAGGGGGATAAGAAAAAGGTGATAGGCGTTACTTCCTCTTCTTCAGGGGAGGGCAAAACTTTTTGTGCCACCAACCTGGCTGCTACCCTGGCTCATGCCGGCAAACAAACCCTGCTCATCGATACAGACCTGAGGCGGCCCAAGGTGCAGACTTATTTCAGAACGGAACACCATGCGGGCTTATCTGACTTCCTGTGCGGGGAGGTGGATTATGTTAATGAAATTATCCACAGCACCCACATCGAAAACCTGCACATCATCCCTGCCGGAAACCCCAGCAATAACCCCACAGACCTGATCAGCAATTCCCGTATGAAAGAGCTGGTGGAGGCCTGTATGGATGAATACGATCACATCATTTTTGACACCCCGCCCATCGGGCTGGTATCGGACTACCTCATCCTCATGCATCTGACCGACTACAACATTTACGTAGTGCGCCACAATGTGACGGAGGTAGCAGACCTCAAACTCATCAATGAACTCTTTGAGACCGGTAAGATTCAAAACATCGGCCTGTTGCTCAATGGCGTGGCCTCTTTGAGCGATTATGGATACCTCGACACCGACTACGGAATCAATGGGTATGTGAAGAAGGGAAAAAAACGCAAGCGATATGAAGCGATCAACTAATCGCCTGTAAGGGATAAGGCCTCAACTCACGGTTTTATTCATAAAGGCGCGTGCCCGCTCAAGCATGAGGCTGGCCTGCATATACCCCAGGGTGATGGGATGTACCCGCCCAGAGGTCTGAAGCAGCACACTGGGAAATCCCCGTATGCCGAGTTCGGCAACTTCGGCAAATTCCTGCCATGATTTTTTTTTGAATGTATCCGATTCAAATTTTTCCCTGAATGTTTCCCAATCAACGCCCAACTCTTCCACCAGAGGCAGGTAAGTGGCTGTTTGGTTGGTGTCTTTGTTCTGGGCGTAAAACGCATACTGTATGGCCTTGAAAAAGGCCCATTCTTTCGCAGGCTGAAGGTGACGCATCACGATGACCGCCCTGCAGGGAGGCTCCGTGTCATATACAAAGTCATCGCGCTTCATGATGTCAAAACTGAATGGTTGGCCGCTTCGGTGATGCACTTCATGCCAGTGGTGCGATAGAAAGGATTTCAGCCGCTCATCCATCACCTCCCTGGTACCGGGGCGGAGCCCGCCCATGCGGATGCGCAGCTGCGCTTCCCCTTTCAGGGCATCCATCAGCTGTTCAAATTGGGGAGAAAATCCCCAGCACCAGGAGCATAATGGGTCGCCTATATACCAAATTGTTGAGTTCATAGCAGAAATTTACATAAGAATACAGCCCAAAGAAAGTCAGCTAAGGGACAATTCGCAGTCCCTGTTTTGAGGTAGCTAATTTTTTTGGTATTTTGGGGGTTGGCACAAGTTGGTGCTTGTTTTTTTAGTAAATACCTGATAATACCATCATGAACCGAGTTGTACATTTTGAAATTCCCGCAGAAGATCCTGAGAAAATTACCACTTTTTTTTCATCCGTATTTGGGTGGAAATTTTCGCGCTGGGGAGAGGAGGCCTACTGGCTTGCCGAAACCGGCGAGTCCAATGAGCCCGGTATCAATGGAGCCGTAATGAAGCGGCGCGACCCCGCCCAGCCCATCGTCAATACCCTCAATGTGGAGGATGTATCCGAATGTGCGCGCAAGCTGGAAGCTGCCGGAGGTGAGGTGGTGGTGCCTAAAATGACCATACCCGGCGTGGGCTACCTCATTTATTTTAAAGACCCCGAAGGAAATATTCATGGGGCTATGCAAAGTGACCCGCAAGCCAAATAGGCCGGCTTTCAGCCGGCTGCTGCCTGTATAAAGACCCATGAAATTCGGTCAAATAATTCCGATTGCGGTGCTTTTTTCTTTTCTTTAGGGGCAGAAAGTACCTTTATCCCCTTTTGAGTATATGGCATGGTTAACCCCTAAGCGCAAACGCATTTTTCGAATCTTGTTTTGGGTTTGGTTCATATCCAGTTTGCTTACGGTGGCATATACCCTTTACCTGGTACAGATAGTACCGAAAAACCTGTACGCCAAAGCGGTAAAGCAGCCTCCTTATGATGCCATCATTGTGCCGGGAGTTCCCTTCAAAGATGGGAAGTGGAGCTTCATCATGAAGGCACGTGTGAGGTGGGCCTGCCATTTGTATAAAAGCGGCATTGCCCAGAACATCATCTTTTCGGGCTCTGCTGTTTACAGCCCCTATGTGGAAGCCCGTATCATGGCCCTGTATGCCAGGCAAATGGGGGTGCCCGAATCACATATCTTTACCGAGGAGCGGGCCGAACACAGTACCGAGAACCTGTATTATTCCCTGCTCATCGCAAAAAAACAGGGCTTTGAGCGGGTGGCCCTGGCCACTGACCCTTTTCAAAGCAAGATGTTGATGCGATTTGCCCACAAGCATGAGTTGGAGGTGGACTACATTCCCATTGTGTTTTCCAAACTCAAAAAAATGGAGGATCCACAGATTGTAATTAACCCGGAGTCGGCAAAAGTGGAAAATTTTGTTGCTTTGCCTGAACGGGAAAGCTGGTGGGAACGTTGGCAGGGAACCATGGGAGAAAAGGTAGAATGGGAAGCAGAAGCACCTTAGAAAACGCATGGAGGTGCACTTGCAGGTAAACGAACAAATCCAGATAGACATGGCATATTTTTACCGGGATTTGAAGCTGGGAATTTTGGGAGGCGGACAACTGGGGCGCATGCTCATACAGGCAGCCATTGATTTCAACATACACATTCGGGTAATGGATCCAGCTGCGGATGCGCCTTGCCGCTACCTGGCCCATGAATTTGTGCAGGGAAAGCTCACCGACTACCAGGCTGTGATGGATTTCGGTGCGGCATGCGATTATCTGACCATAGAAATCGAAGCAGTAAATACCCAGGCCCTGCAGGCCCTGCAGCAGGCTGGCAAGCAGGTGTACCCCGACCCGGAGGTGATCGGGTTGATACAGGATAAGCGCCTGCAAAAGCTGTTTTATGCCCAAAACGGCCTGCCGACGGCTCCCTTTAATCTGCTTGATAGCAGGAAGGATGCCCACCAATATGTGGATATGCTTCCCGCCGTGAACAAGCTGGGCCGCTCCGGGTACGACGGCCGAGGCGTTCAGCTCATCCGTAGCCCGCATGATCTGGATAAGGTATTTGATGCGCCGGGGGTATTGGAGCAGTTTGTAGAGTTTGAAAAAGAACTGGCCATCATAGTAGCCAGAAACCTGCGTGGAGAGGTCAGATGTTTTCCCCTGGTAGAAATGGT
>RFHT01000560.1 GCA_003696835.1 Bacteroidota bacterium | reverse complement strand
TGCTGGCAGTTACCCTGCTCAAAAACCTCACGCGCTACTTCAGCGCCTTCTTCATGGCGCCTCTGGAGCAGGGAGTGATCTATGAGCTGCGCAAGCGGGTATTTGCACACCTGAGCACCCTGGGACTCGACTTTTTTACCCGCCGGAAAAAGGGCGACATCATCGGGCTGCTGGTGAGCGATGTGCAGGTGGTGCAGGAGTCGGTCATCAGTACGGTGCAGAGCGTGCTGCGCGAACCCCTTACCCTGCTCATCTATCTGGTATGCCTGCTGCTCATTTCGTGGAAACTTACCCTCTTTACGCTTGTTGTACTGCCGGTAACGGCCTTGTTTATCGACAGAATTCGCCGCCCGCTCAAGCTGCTGGGACTCAAAGGGCAGGATGTGCTGGGAGAACTGGTGGGCATAGTGGATGAATTCATCCGGGGCATACGCATTGTAAAGGCCTTTCAGAAAGAGGATTTTGAAGTGAAACGCTACGAGGAAAAAAACCGCGCCTACACCCGTATGCAGGTGGCCATACGCAGGCGGGTAGAGCTGGCTTCGCCCTTTACTGAGATGGTGAGCATACTGGTGGTGTGTGCCATCGTGCTCTACGGGGGTAAGCTCATACTGGGGGGAGAAAGCCAGCTGAGCAGCGAAAAATTCATTGGATTCATCGCCTTCTTCTCACAATTTATCAGCCCCATTAAAATGTTTTCCAATGCCATTTCGAAAATTCAGAAAGGCATTGCCGCCTATGAGCGCATAGAGAATTTGCTAAAGGAGGAGCCCAACATCAAAGAAGCACCCAATGCTTTGCCACTGCGGGCGTTTGAGCGGGAAATTGCCTTTGAAGGGGTGTATTTTTCGTATGGAAATGAGGATGTATTGCGCGACATCAACTTCCGCCTGCAAAAAGGTCAGACCCTGGCGCTGGTAGGCCCCTCTGGAGGGGGGAAGTCCACCCTGGCCGACCTCATTCCCCGCTTTTACGACCCCCGGCAGGGACGCATTACCCTCGATGGTATCGACATTCGCCAGTACCGCCTCGGGGACCTGCGCGCACAGATTGGCTATGTCACCCAGGAGGGCATACTGTTTCACGATACCGTACTGCACAACATCGCCTACGGCCAGCCAAATCCCGACCGGGAGGCCGTCATCGCTGCGGCCAAGGTAGCCAATGCCCATGATTTTATCATGCAACTGCCTCAGCAGTATGATACCCTCATAGGAGAGCGGGGTACCATGCTCTCCGGTGGCCAGCGCCAACGCATTGCCATTGCCAGGGCTGTACTGCGAAATCCGGCCATCCTCATCCTGGACGAAGCTACCTCCAACCTCGATACCGAATCGGAAAAACTGGTGCAGGATGCCCTGGACCGCCTCATGCAACACCGCACCTCTGTGGTGATTGCCCATCGCCTGAGCACCATCCTCCGGGCCGATCAGATCCTCACCATAGAAAACGGACAAATTGTGGAGCGGGGTACCCACCAGGAACTGCTGCGCAAGGGCGGGATGTACAGCAAGTTATATGAACTTCAGTTTAGTAATGGGTAAAAAAAATTAGGGGACTCAATCCCAATTTGGGAGAGTCAACCCTAACCCCTAGCTTCTGTATCTGGCGTAATGCCTAATAAGATGAATCAAAGATAAGGACAGATATTTCAAAAAACAAATAATACAATAAAAAAAATGTATGAATGAAAGAATAATGAATTTTTTGTTGTTTTTGGCAAATTGAAGGGGCTGATTGCTGGCTGCGATGAAAGGCAGATCAGGCGAATGAGGCAGATGTTCGCAGAGTTTTCTCCCAACACCTGCCCAACAATCTGCCTGCAATTTTGAGCCACGAATTTCACGAATCCAGCTGCTCATTTCCTCCCCAAAGGAAAACACTGATTGATAATGATCTTCAAGATTTACGCAGATTCACCCCCAATAAACTTTGCCCCGGCTGGCCTTCGTGTTCTCCTTCGTGCCCTCCGTGCGCTTTGTGGCTAAACTACCCAACCCATCTCCTTCAAGAAGCCCTGGCCGCCCTCCGGGTACTCAATCCCGCATCAGCTGCCGGATTTCCTCCCATTCATAGCCCTTCTGGAGCAGGAAGCGCTGGATTTTTTCCCTGCGGCTATGGGGGGGCAACTTTTGCCACTGGGCAGTTTTTTGGGCCAGCAGGCGTTGCAGGCTTTGGCGGTAGGCATCTTCCTCAATTTCCTCCTGCAGGACCGTTTCCACCAGGGGGGCAGGCAGCTGTTTGGCACGCAGGGCATGGCGGATCTTATGGCGCCCCCATTTCTTGTGGTGAAATTTGCCCCTGACAAAGCTGCGGGTGTAGCGCTCGTCGTCCAGGTAGCGCTCCGTTTCCAGATGGGCCAGTACCTGGGGCAGCCTGTCCTCCGGCAACCCCAGCTCCAGTAGCTTTTGGCGTACCTCTGCTGTACAGCGGTCCTGGTAGGCGCAGTAGGTGTAAATTTTAGCCAGTATGTCGTTCAGTTCCTGCTCCATTTGGCTGCAATTATCGTTATTTCTGTAACCTAAACCATAAAATTTCATTATGATCCGTTATAAGAACGTTCACTTTTTCCTGTGGCGAAACAAAATACGTATATCATGAAATTTCTCAGCCAACTTTTCTGCTTTATCCTTGTGCTGGCCATGAGCGGCCTGCTCACAGCCTGCCAGACCTATGAGGAAGGGCCAGTTTTCAGCCTCAAATCCAAGCGGGCACGCATTGTCAACAAGTGGAAGCCTTACCTCATTGCCCGCAACGACCTGGACGAAACCAAGGAGTTCAGCCAGTTTCAGCTGGATTTTGAGGACTCAGGAGACTTTTACTGGCTCAGCCAAAAGCTGGATGCCGACTCGGTGGAGATTCGCGGCAGTTGGGAGCTTACCAGTGCCAACCGCCAGATCAAGCTCAGCTATATGGTGCCCAAAGATTCGGTGACGCTCAAAGAGCAGCTGCTGTACATGGACATACTGCGCCTGAAGGAAAATGAAATGTGGTTGGACTATTTTACCGATGGCGACTACTACAGCCTGCGCCTCAGCCCGCGCTAAGGCAGGCTGCCATCGCCCCCTCAGACTTTTCGCCCCGGCCACTTCAGTGCCGGGCTTCAGCACAACAACAAGGAATTTGCCCAACCGCAGCAGGTTTCGGTGAGGCACGAAATACTTGGCTGGCACTTCGTG
>RFHT01000559.1 GCA_003696835.1 Bacteroidota bacterium | reverse complement strand
GATAAAAAATTAATTAGAAGAAATTAAGAGAATGGTTTGAGGAAGGAAGCTACTAATGTTCTTTATGGGGGAAGAAAAAGAGAGGCTAAGAACTAAATAAACAATTTTCCTAATGCATCATGACACAAAGGTAGGCTAATAATGTTTAATAACCAAATAAAAAAAACAGCGAGCTTGTTACTCGCTGTTTATATCAGGACATTTACCTGTTTTCAAATGTTGACTTACCAGCGGCCACCGCCTCTGTTGTAGCCGCCGCCACCGCCTCTGTTGTAGCCGCCGCCACCGCCTCTGTTGTAACCACCCCCACCTCTGCGGCCGCCCTCTTCACGGGGCCTGGCTTCTTTAACTACAATTTCGCGTCCGTCGAGTTCACTTCCGTTCAAAGCAGCAATGGCAGCATTGGCAGCTTCGTCGTCGGGCATTTCCACAAAACCGAAACCACGGGACCTGCCCGTTTCACGGTCAAAAATTACTTTGGCGGAATCAACCTCACCAAACTGTTCGAATACTTCCTGCAGATCTTCACTTTGGGTGTCGAAATGCAATTTTGCAACAAAGATGTTCATTATAATGATAATTAAATAAAATGAAAAAACGAATTTGGGGAGAACAGTTAAGCGGGGAAAAAGTTTAGAAGTTTCATTTCACAAAAAGAATAAAATTCAACAAACAATCCAGCAAAACAACATTCTCAAAATTTATATGCAAGCTACGCTTTTTGAACTAGATTACCAAATGAAAAATATACAATTGCGTTGGCAGTTGGGCAATACATGCCATATATTTGTGCCCATTCACCTGATAACGGCTAAAAAATATGAATAAACCAGTTGTGTTGCGTTTTGCTCCCAGCCCTACCGGGCCGCTTCATATAGGGGGAGTACGCACAGCCCTGTACAATTACTTATTTGCCAAGCAACAAAAGGGGCGCCTGATCCTGCGCATAGAGGACACCGACCAAAACCGCTACCTCGAAGGGGCTGAAGCCCATATCAGGGAGTCCTTCAAATGGTTGGGTATATCCTTTGACGAGGGCGTGGAAGAAGGCGGCCCCAACGGCCCCTACCGCCAGAGCGAAAGGGCCCGGCAGGGCATTTACCGCCAGTACGCCAGCCAACTGGTAGAGAGCGGCCATGCCTATTATGCTTTTGACACGCCTGAGGAGCTGGAGGAAATGCGAAACCGCCTCAAGGCCGGTGGCCAAAAGCTGGTACAATACAATTATGCGGTGAGACCGCAGATGAAAAACAGCCTGAACATGCCACCTGAAGAGGTAAAAGCCCGCTTAGATGCGGGAGAGCCTTATGTGATCCGCATGAAAATGCCCCGGAAGGAAGAAATACGCTTCTATGACGAGGTGCGCCAGTGGGTGGTCTTTCACAGCAGCCAGCTGGACGATAAGATTTTGCTCAAAAGCGACGGCATGCCCACTTACCACCTCGCCAATGTGGTGGATGATTACCTCATGGGCATCTCTCACGTGATACGGGGGGAGGAATGGCTTTCCAGCACCCCCCTGCATGTGATGCTGTACCGCAGCCTGGGCTGGGAAGACCACATTCCGGTTTTTGTGCATCTGCCCCTGATCCTGAATCCCGATGGAAAAGGAAAGCTGAGCAAACGGCAGGCCTACAAGCTGGGGTTTCCGGTTTTTCCCATCAACTGGCAGGACCCCCAAAATGGAGAGCTTTCCGTAGGCTTCCGCGAGGCGGGCTATCTGCCTGAAGCCCTGCTGAACTACCTGGCCCTGCTGGGATGGAACCCCGGTACAGAGGAAGAGGTCATGAGCCTCGACAGGCTGGCCGAACTCTTTAGCCTGGAAAAGATCAACAATTCGGCCACCAACTTTGATCCACTGAAATTGAAATGGTTCAATCAGGTATATTTGCGTAGTAAAGATGTGGAAGCGCTTTTGCCGATGGTGAAAGAAGAGCTGAAAAAGCAAGAGTTGCCCCTGCCTTCCGATGAATTTCTGGCAGGCGCCATCGAATTGCTGAGGGACCGGGTACAATTTCCGGCCGAATTTGTCACTGCTGCGCCCTATCTCTATGCAGCGCCTGAGCAGTACGATGAGAAGACCGCGCGAAAACGCTGGACACCCGAGGCCAAGCAACACATTGCAGCTTTGCTGGAGCAGCTCAAAATGCTGGAAAATTGGGATGCAGCTGCTATCAAGGCGACTGTGGACACTTATGTAGAGACTGCTGGTATCCGCCATGGGCTGATACTGGCACCTCTGCGGCTGTTGCTCACCGGGCAGCCAAAAGGGCCGGATATGTTTGCCATGGCCGCCCTGCTGGGTAAGCAGGCATGTACCGCCAGGATAGAGCAGGCAATGAACCAACTGCCCCTTGCAGCATAAAGTGGCTCCCCATTCGTCTGAGGGTTGAGGTATGGCTTATATTTTGCAAACACATACTTTTTGAGGATTTTTGCCTAAATTGTAACTTCATTGCATCTGTACGTATCTATTACATATATACAGACCCACTTTACGATCATTCTTTCATTCTATGGCGAAGAAGAAAACCAAGGCCCGAATTCAAAAATTCATCAACTATACCAAAGAAGCTTTCTTTTGGCCGGTGCATCTGACCATGATGGCCATCATTACGGGTTTAGCCGCTTTGGGCATATTGTTGATCCCTGAGCTGGCTCCCGGACTGGACCCCGGGCTGGTCATCCCTTCAGTGGTGTTTATGGCTGGCGGGCTGGAGCTCATGGTGCTGAGTGCCATCAGCAACAACCCCCGCTTTATCAGAGCTATCAATGCCAAATACCAAAAAGACATTGATGCTTTCCACAAAACCAAAACCCTGGTCGATTATTACAATGAATTGACCCTGGAGTCCCAGCGCCGTTTCGACCGCCTGCGCAAGCGCATCAAGGAAGTAAGAGAGGGCTTTAAAAAACTGAACACCTCGGTGCCTCAGCTGGTTAACCGCTTTTTGAATAAAATGAACCAAATCGAGCTTTCCTATGCCCGTTTGCTGTATTATAAAGACAAATTTCCCGAACTGGCCAACGACCAGATCGTGCACCAGACCGTGCAGGAAATGGATAAAATCAACCAGGAACTCAAATCGGCCAGCAGCCGGCTGAAAAAAGTGAAGGAAAAGCGCCTGCGTCTGCTCGAAATGCGCATGGATAATTATTACAAAGTGCGCGAAAACCGAGAAATCATTGAGCAGCAGCTGCTTACCATTGAGGAAATGGTCGAATACATCAAAGACCAGCCCATGAGTATGCAAAATACCGAACGGGAAGACATCATGATCGACAATCTGCTGTTTGAAACTGAGCAAACCCAGCAAAGCCTGGAGGAAATTGAGTCGCTCATGCAGTCGGAGTTTTATCCCGGCATTTCCGATGACCTGGACTCGGAGTTGGGAAGCAGTTATGGCGAGCGTTTGAGGGAATAAATCTATACTGATACATGCAACACATACTGACCGAAAAAAAGAATCATACCTTCGTAATCATGCTCAACCGTCCGCAGGCACTCAATGCTCTGAATGCCGCTTTGTTGGATGAGTTGGACACGGCCATCAAAACATTTGAGCAAGACGATGAACTCAAGGGGGCAGTTATCATAGGTGCAGGTGACAAGGCCTTTGCCGCAGGTGCGGATATTCAGGAGCTTACCCGCCTTAGTGAGGACGAAGCCCTGGGGCTCAGCCTGAAAGGCCAGGCCATTTTTTCATCCATTGAGCACTGTTCCAAGCCCATTATCGCCGCTGTAAACGGCTTTGCCCTGGGGGGAGGGTGTGAGCTGGCCATGGCCTGCCACCTCCGTATAGCCGCCGAGCATGCCCGCTTTGGGCAGCCCGAAGTCAAGCTAGGCCTCATTCCCGGTTATGGCGGTACCCAGCGCCTGGTGCGCTACATTGGCCGTGCCAAGGCCACAGAACTGCTCATTACCGGGGAGATGATTGACGCAAAAGAAGCCTACCGCCTCGGGCTGGTCAATGAAGTAACCCCAAAGGGTGCACTGGCAGACAAATGCATGGAAATCCTTCGCAAATCTTACGAGCAATCTCCTTTGGCCATCCGCCTGCTGCTGGAAGCCGTAGCCGCAGGTGTGGACGGAGAGGATGGGTACTACAAAGAAGCCGTAAACTTCAGCAAAGCCATTGCCTCTCAGGACGGAAGAGAAGGTACGCGCGCTTTTCTTGAAAAGCGCAAAGCCCGTTTCATGGGAAAGTAGGGAGTGGAAATAAAATTGAACCCCACCTCGTTTTATAGCCTGCTAGCTGTACTTAATTCCTGAATATGCAATTTGTAACCCAACAGTTTACTGGCTTCATGCTCTTGTGCATGGCCGTATGCCTCATGGCCTGCCCTTCTGCTAAGAAAGCCCAGCAGTCTGAACACTACCGATCTGTTCCCCCGGACTTCCACCTGAGCCTGGAACGTACCTCCTGCTTCGGACAGTGCCCTACCTACAAAATTGAAGTAAATGCCAAAGGAATTGTAACCTATAGGGGCAAAAATTTCGTTGATAAGGTAGGGACCTACCGCAAGAAAATTTCAAAAAAGCAGCTGCTTCAGCTGGTAAATGCCATTGAGGAAGCTGGTTTCTGGTCCTTCGAAAAATTGTATGACGACCACCGGGTTACCGACATCCCCTCGGTGGTGACCACCTGCAAAATGGATGGCAAAGAGAAAAAAGTGATCAACCGCAATGGTGGGCCGGAGCAGCTCGAAGCCCTCGAAAGAGAAATAGAGCGCATCATCGGAGAGGAGGGGTATAAACCTGTGGCGGATCAACCATAGAAAGGCGAAGTGAAAGCGGCGTGAGAAAAAAAGAAATTCCCGCTTGCTTTCTTTGTGATACATTGTGTATTATTGTTCGCTTATCTGTTTGAAGATTAGCGGGTTTAACATATCGAGCTTATGAAAAAGCGAATCATTCACCTGTTTCTGTTGCTGTTTGTGGCTGCCATGACCCTCTCAGCCTGTGCCATGCTCAGAGGAGACCCCCGTAAAAACTGCAACCATCCCGATCATGGCGAATACATGATGCAAAAACGGCAAAAGGCCTTTTCCAAAGGTTGATGCCTGCTGGTATAAGGAATCCATTTCTGTACATTAACAATATGTTGATGATGCCCATCTCCCTATGGTGAAGATGGGTTTTTCATAATTATTTTGTAGCTTATCGGGGAAATTCATCTACCTATGCGCTTCCTCTACGCCCTCATGTTATGGTGTTTGCCGGGCTTGGCGGGCCCTTCCCTCTCAGCCCAGCAAACCACCGCACTGCAAACCAGGGGTATGGGCCTGTTCGCTTCAGATGCGCCTATCAAACTGCGCATACAGGCCAACTTCAAAGAGTTGCTCAAAAACCGCAACGACGACTCCACTTATCATGAGGCTGTGATGACCTATGAACGGCCTTCAGGTGAAGAGGTGGTCATAGAAGGCGCTCAGTTGCGGCTCAGGGGCAATTTCAGAAGGAAAAATTGCGGATTTCCCCCTTTGCGCCTAAAATTTGATCCGGCAAAGGTGCAGGGCACCCTGTTTGAAGGACAGGACAAGCTCAAGATGGTGACCCATTGCGAAAACAGGCGCACGACTTTTGGCGACTACCTGCTGCAGGAATACCTCATCTACAAAATGTACAATTTGCTCACCGATTACAGCTTCCGCGTTCAGTTGCTGGAGGTTACCTATGTGGACGTTTCGGCTAAGTACAGGCCCATTGAGCAATATGCATTCTTGATTGAAGATGAAGACCAAATGGCCCGGCGGCTGGGCGGAGAAATGGTAGAGGAAAAGGTGAACTTTTCCAGTATGGACCAAGACGAAGCCGGCATGATGGCGGTTTTTCAGTTTATGATAGGCAATACCGACTGGTCGGTGCTCAGCCAGCACAATATAAAAGTCTTCAAGCATGCAGGGACCGACCGTTATGTGGCCATTCCTTACGACTTCGACTGGGCAGGCTTGATCGCCCCTCCTTATGCACAGCCCAACCCCCTGCTGGGAACCACCAATGTGCGCCAACGGGTGTTCAGGGGATATTGTCGCTCTTCGGCCGAATTTGATGCCGACTTCCACCGCCTGAAAGCCCAGAGACAGGCCATCTTTGCACTGGTCAGCAGCTGCGACCAGCTTTCCTCCAGGGCCAGGGACCGAAGCCTGAACTACCTGCAGTCCTTTTATGAGATACTGGAAGACAGCAACAGGGCCTCAAAAGAAATAAGGGAAAAGTGCCGGTAGGTGTAATTTGTTAGGAATAATTGTATGGAAAATAGGATTGTTTGTCAGTTTGGGAAATGATGCGTGTGGATGTTTGTTTAAAAGGGAGGGTTAGGTTTGGGCGAATTAAAGATTTTTCTTACTCTTTTAAAATGGGATTTTTGTGTTGTATCGGCAACTCAAAATATTCTTAATGCTCCACATATTACCCTTACGAAGCGTTCCTTTCTATTTACCTGTTGTTGTCCTGAGTTGGTGTTTGTCCATGATCCCCCTGGGGGGATACGGGCAACTTACCGCCGACTTTTCCTCCAATGTCCAGGCGGGCTGCAGCCCCCTTACGGTGCAGTTTATCAACAATTCTTCCGGTCTTATCTCGGACTATCTCTGGGATTTTGGCAATGGCAATACTTCTACCCTGGCCAATCCGGGGGCCGTATATGTCAATCCTGGCTCCTATACGGTCAGCCTTACCGTCTCCAATGCTGCCAGCAGCGATACCAAAACCCTGACGGGCTACATCACCGTCTATGCTGATCCCGTGGCCAATTTGCAGGGCGACCAGCTTACGGGTTGTGCACCCCTGCAGGTGTGTTTTACCGACCTGAGCACCCCCGGCGATGGTACCATAGACACCTGGCTATGGGATTTTGGCGATGGCGTCATCTCCTCAGAACCGGCCCCCTGCCACACTTACAGCGCCGCCGGTAGCTATGACGTCACCCTGGTGGTAGAGGACGATAATGGGTGTAGCAATACTTTGATCTTACCCAATTACATTGAAGCAACTTCTCCACATTCGGCCGACTTCAGTGTGAGTTCCACTACGCCCTGTACCCTGCCGGCTGATGTGCAATTTACTTCTACGGTGAGTCCGGCCGGGGCATACACCTATTTGTGGGACTTTGGCGACGGAAATACCTCCACCCTGGCCAATCCCCTGCATACCTATACCTCTGGCGGTAGCTACAGCGTGAGCCTGGTGGTAAGAGACGCCAGCGGCTGCCAGGATTCCCTGGCAAAGGAGGATGTGGTCAACATACAGGCTCCCTCAGCAGCTTTTAACGTGCTCAACACCAATGCCTGTACCGGACAGGCCGTGCAGTTTTTGAACAACTCTGGCGGTGCCGATGCATTTTTCTGGGATTTTGGCGACGGCAGTAGCTCGGTGCAGCGCGAGCCGCTTCATGCCTACCAAAGTACGGGTACCTATACCGTTTCCCTCATTGCCACCAATTCCGCCCAGGGATGCAGTGACACCCTGGTGCAAACAGCCCTCATCAACGTAAGCAACAGCCCGGTGGCAGACTTCAGCAGCCCCAACCGCAGTGGGTGCGAAGTACCCAAAGTGGTGGACTTTGTGGATGCCTCTACCGGAGCCACTGCCTGGCAGTGGGACTTTGGAGACGGCACCACGGCCAGCGTGCAGAATCCCTCGCACATTTATGCAGCAGGAGGAAACTATACCGTGCGCCTGGTGGTAACCAATGCCGCCGGCTGCCGCGATACCCTCACCCAGCCGGCTTATGTGCAAATTTCTCCCCCTGTGGCCGAATTTGTACCCTCGCCCACGGCGGGCTGTATTCCCCTGCCCGTCAACTTCCTCGACATCAGCAGCTCGCAAGACCCCATCACCGACTGGATATGGAACTTTGGCGATGGCAATGCTTCCTTTGAGCAGCATCCTACCCATACCTATACCTCCGTAGGACAATATACCGTAAGCCTGGTGGTACTCACCCAGAGCGGCTGCCGCGATACCATGATCTACCAGTTCATCGAAGCCGGAGAGCCCCCTTTGACCGACTTTATCGCCAATCCCCTCACCGTTTGTGCCGAGGATTCCGTCGATTTTACCGACCAAACCAACCGGGCTTCGGCCTGGCTGTGGAGTTTTGGCGATGGCAGTTTTTCCGATTTGCAGCACCCCGTGCACCAATATCGCGATACCGGAACCTTTGATGTCATGCTCGTTACGCAGCTGTTTGGTTGTCCAGACACTTTATTAAAGGAAGATTATATAACGGTGTTAGGGCCAATTGCGGAATTTACCACTTCTTCCACTACGGGTTGCCAAATTCCCTACACCGTGAATTTTGTGGACCAGTCGGTGGATGCAGATGGCTGGATCTGGGATTTTGGCGATGGCAATGGCTCCATGGAGCAAAATCCGGTTCACACCTATACCTCATTGGGAACCTTTACTGTAACGCTTATTGCCACCAACAGCCAGACCGGCTGCTCCTACCAGAGCACCACCGAGCTAGACATCAGCGAACCGCAGGCTAATTTTACGGCTTCCAATACCTACGGATGTACGGGCCTGGAGGTCGATTTTAGCAGTACCTCGACGGGAGCAGTGCGCTATGCCTGGGATTTTGGGGATGGTAATACCTCCCGGAGGCGGAATCCCCGCCACGTTTACCGCGATCCGGGCACCTACAGTGTGCGCCTGGTGGTCACCAACAGCGCCGGCTGTACCGATACCCTGCTGCGGCAGGACCTCATTACCATCGTAGGTCCCCAGGGAGATTTTACCGCCGACACCACCACGGGTTGTGCCCCGCTTACGGTGCGCTTTTCGGCCACTGCCACTACCTTTCCCGCTACAGAAAGCATCAGCAGCTATTTTTGGGATTTTGGCGACGGGACCACCTTTACTGCTCAAAACCCCACTTACACCTACCAGGCTCCTGATGATTACACCCTGCGTTTGGTTATACTGGACACCCAGGGCTGCACCGATACCGTTACCAAGCAAGGTTTCATTACTCCCACCTTCCCTGCTGCCGCTTTCAGCGTGGCCGATACGGTAATTTGCCCTGGTAGTCCCGTTTCCTTCATCAATGAATCTACTGGAGTGGGCAATTCCTACCTGTGGGATTTTGGTGATGGTACGACTTCTACCGCCATTGATCCGGTGCATCTGTACCCTGCTACGGGCACCTACAGCATCACCCTCACAGCCACCGACATCAATGGCTGTGTGCATACCACCTTTATACAGGACTTTCTCAGTGTACGTCCTCCTATTGCCAACTTTTTCGCAGCCCCCACCCAGCAGGCCTGTCCACCACTGGCTGTAAATTTTTCCGATTTATCCAGCCCCGATGTGGTCAGCTGGCACTGGGACTTTGGAGATGGCAGCACTTCGGATTTGCCCAATCCCTCCAAAATTTATGGCATTCCGGGCGCTTTTGACGTGAGTCTGACCGTTGAAAATGCCCAGGGCTGCCGCGATACCCTTTTGTTGCAGGACCTGGTAGAGCTGGGCGGACCGGCGGGCTCTTTCAGCTTTACGCCCAAAACGGGTTGCAGCCCCCTGGAGGTGGCCTTTTCTGCTGCTACCGACAGCGCCGTGAGCTGGACCTGGGACTTTGGCGATGGCAGCCTGGGATTTGGAAAAAATACCACCCACGTTTATACCACCGATACCACGGCAAAGCCCGTGCTCATTGTACGCGATACTGCAGGCTGCACAGTGGCCATTACGGTAAACGACAGCATTGTGATCGAACCCGGGCCGGAGGCCAACTTTAGCGTGGACCTGACCCAGGTGTGTCTGGGGCAGGCCGTGAGTTTCAGGGAGAACACCACTTCTGTATTGCCCGTTATTCAGTACCAATGGGATTTTGGCGATGGAAACACCTCCCTACAGGCCAATCCCCAGCACATTTACACCAGCCCGGGCAATTATCAGGTATCCCTGGCCGTAGCCTCCCTCAATGGGTGTACCGATACCTTTATCACGGCTGTACCCATACAAGTGAGCGAGCCGCCGGACGCCATTTTTACGCCCTCCGTCACCCAGGGCTGTGCGCCATTGGAGGTTACCTTCACCGATCAGTCCACCAGTATGCATGGCATTGACCGCTATTTGTGGGTGTTTGGCGATGGGGATTCTGCCAGTGTGCCCTTTCCTGCACACACCTTTTTGTCGCCTGGAAACTACCGCGTGCGCCTGGAAATAACCGACAACCTGGGATGCTCCGACAGTAGCAGCCAGGTAATTACGGTAACGGGCCCACCGGTGGCCGACTTTACGGCCTCGGCCAGAATGGGATGTGCCCCGCGCGAAATTCAGTTCTCCGACCTCAGCAGCGGTCCTTCCACTCTCACGGCCTGGTTTTGGGAGTTTGGGGATGGAAACACTTCTGCCGCACAGCACCCGCTGCATACCTATACCCAAAACGGCATTTACACCGTGAGCCTCACCGTTACCGACGAAAACGGCTGCACCCACACGGAAGTAAAACCCGAATACATTCAGCTGAGAAACCCCATAGCCGACTTTAGTGCCAATACCACCCAGGCTTGTCCGCCCCAGTTGGTGCAATTTACCCCTACCATTGACACCCAGGTACCCATCACCAATTACATCTGGGATTTTGGCGACAGCACCCGTTCCAATGAGCCCAGTCCCCAACACCTGTTTGCAGGGGCTGACACCTTTGACGTACAGCTCATTGTGATCAACGCCCTGGGCTGTGCCGATACGGTGCTGAAGCCCGGCTACATCAAGAATTACCGGCCGCCGATGGCTTCCTTTGTGCCCTCCGATACAGTGGCCTGCGCACCCGCCAGTTTGAGTTTTGTGAGCAACAGCAGCGGGGGCTTGGCGCCCATTACTTCCTATGTATATGAATTTGGCAATGGGGATACGGCCCGTACCCCCCTGAGTAGTTATGCCTTTACTCAGGCAGGTACTTATACTGTGAGCCTGGTGGTGCGTGATTTTAACGGCTGTGCCGACACCGCACGTCGCCTACTCAGCATCAATCCGCCCATTCAGGCCAACTTTGGTTTCAG
>RFHT01000558.1 GCA_003696835.1 Bacteroidota bacterium | reverse complement strand
TATGAAAATAGGTAAAAATACCTAGGCGCTATGGGAAGAGTAGGTAAAAATACCTAAGGGAAATTGCCGATGCGGTGGGGCGTAGTGGGCTAGCCACTCAGTTCACGCAGGGCACGAAGGGGGGCACGAAGGCCAGTTGGGGCAAAGTTTATTGGGGGAGAAATCTGCGCCAATCATGAAAATCATCATCAATCAGTGTTTTCCTTTTTGACGGCATTAGGCCCCATCATGAAACCACTGATGAGACTGATCGGACTGATTTCCGCTGATTTTGGGCGGGTATCTGCTTGATATGTATGATCCGCGTTCCATTATGGAGAGCAGCCGAATGTCGTTGGCGAGTCAGATGGTCGCTTCCGACAAAAGCCGTATTGATGTTACTTACTGTCAGATACGTATAGTTATCTGTTAAGCACCCAGTTGCTCCTGCTGCATGTAACACCCCCACTCATTTCAGCTTTATTTTTTGGCCGCTGTTGAGGATCTTGCGGCTTCTTGCAAATGTAATTCCGGATGAAACGCTTTATTGCCTGCCTGCTGGCTTGCCTGCCGCTTCTGTATGGGGTATATGCCCAGTCTGTAGCCCCCGGCCTGAGTCCCTCCCAGGCTGTGCCTGCTTCCCCCAAGGCGGAAACCGACGAATGGATACGAACATTAAAAACAGAATATGCTGCCCAGTTGGAGGAGGGAGAGCTGTTGTACATTCGCAGCCTGTGGCTGAAACAACAGCTGCAGGACTGTGTGCAGGCCATGCAGGCGCATATTTTGCAGCGCGAAAGCCTGCGCCTGGAAGCTGCCCTGCTGGAGGAAACGGAGAGCCGTGCAGCCGAAAATGCCCTGGAAACGGCCCTGGCCGAACAACAGACCCGCCTCAAACGCTATGCCCACGAGCTGGACGAATGCCTGCTGGAACTGGAAGCCTGGCACGACCGCCTGGCGGAGTATGAATCCCTGCTGCAACTGCTGCAACCTTAGCGATTACGGCTGATAGGCGGCATCTGCAATTTCCAGGGCTTGCGAAATGATGTGCAGGCCTTCATCAATTTGGGCTTTGGTGATGCAAAGCGGAGGGGCAATGAAGATCCAGTTCCACCGCACAAAGGTAAACATGCCCAGCTCGCGTATTTTAGCAGCAAGTTGCTGGGTAGGTTTCAGCTCGTCGCCTTTGGCGTTCCAGGGCACCAGGGGCGCTTTGGTTTCGCGATTTTTGACCAGTTCTATGCAGCCCAGCAGGCCGGTGTTGCGAAAATCGCCTATGGAGGGATGGCGGGCTTTGAGTTGCTCCATGGCTTGCTCCAGGTAGGTGCCCATCTGGGCCGCACGTGCCACCAGGCCCTCCTCTTCGTACACCTCTATCACGGCCAGGGCAGCGGCACAGGCCACGGCATGCGCCGAGTAGGTAAGCCCCAGCGGCAGGGGGCGCTCGTCAAAGTAGCGGGCAATTTCTTCTTTTACCATCACCCCCCCCAGTGGAATATAGCCTGAGGAAAGCCCCTTGGCCATGCACATCAAGTCGGGTTCCACCCCGTGGTGCTCAATGGCAAACATTTTGCCCGTGCGTCCGAAACCGCTCATGACCTCATCGTCTATGATGAGCAAGCCGTAGCGGTCGGCTATTTCTTTGACCCGCTTCCAGTAGCCAGGCGGGTACTTGATGCAGCCCGAGGAGCCCGACTCGCCCTCCAGGAGGATGGCCGCTATGCTGTGGGGGTTTTCAAACTGTATGACGCGCTCCAGATGGGCTGCGGCCCGCTGGCCACACTCCTCCGGGCTGCTGCTCGACCAGGGGCAGCGGTAGTAGTAGGGGTTTTCCACGTGTATGAAATTGGGCACGGCCTGGCTGTCGATGGCGTGTTTGCGGGGGTCGCCCCCTGCCGACATGGCCCCGTAGGTGCCTCCATGGTATGAGCGGTAAAAAGACACGATTTTGGGCCTGCCCGTATATACGCGGGCCAGCTTAATGGCATTTTCTATGGCATCGGCACCGCCCAGGGTGAAGAAAGTCTTGCTGAGGCTGCCAGGCGAAATTTCTGCCAGCTTTTTGCCCAGCCGGCCACGCACCTCGGTGGCCATGCCCGGATACACATAGCACAGTTGGCGCATTTGCTGCTCAATGGCATGCAGCACCTTGGGGTGTCCGTGCCCGATGTTGACATTCATCAGCTGGGAGGAAAAATCGAGGTAGCGTTTGCCCCCGCGCTCATACACATATACCCCTTCGGCCCGCTCGGCATTGATGGGGTTGAGATTTCCCTGCGGACTCCAGGAAAAAAGGGTATATTGGAGGTTGTTGCGCAGAATTTCGTCGGCCTGAGTAGCAGATACTTGCATGATGAATCGTTTGAGGTGGGAATATTAAAAAATATGATGCATTGAATTTAGAAAAAAAATGCCGGTAAATGTAAACAGAAGATTTTTTTTGAAAACTACCTCCCCCCTGCTGCTGGCTCCCTGGCTGGGAGGCTGGCCTGCGGGTGATGGGGCGGCTGATTATGGCAGCCATCTGGATCGCCTGCTGGCGGAGTTGCTCATAGAAAATGACCGCCAGGTGCACAGCCTGCTTCCGCAGCAGGTGCAGGCGCCGGGAGAGCGGCCCCACGGAGGCCTGACCGACCGCTACGGCATTCCTTCGGCGGGAGGTACAGCCATGTTTATACAGCGGCTGGCTTCGGCCTATGTGGCGGCAGATTCGCTGTACGCCCGTGAGCCTGCCCTCATGCAGGCCATGCGGGCCGCAGCGGACTTTTTGCTGCGCATACAGCACGCCGATGGCACCATTGACCTGCACACTACCAATTTTCACTCCCCGCCCGATACGGCCTTTGTGGTGGAGCCCTTGTGTGTGGCATACAGTGTGTTGAAAAAACATGAACCAGAGGGCAGCCAGGCCCTGCGGCAGCAACTGGAGGCCTTTTTGGGGCAGGCGGCCGCTGCCCTCCGCACCGGCGGCATACACACCCCCAACCACCGCTGGGTGGTATGTATGGCTCTGGCGCGCATTCAGCAGCATGTTCCACATCCGGGCAACCCGGCCCGGGTAGCTCAGTGGCTGGCCGAGCAAATCGATATTGACCCCGACGGGCAGTACACCGAAAAGAGCAACCTGGTTTATACCCCCCTCACCAATCGCTGCCTCATCACCGTGGCCCGCCTGCTGGACCGGCCCGAACTCTACGAGCCGGTGCGCCGCAACCTCGACATGATGCTGTACTACCTGCACCCCAACGGGGAGGTGGTGAGCGAAGCTTCGGGCCGGCAGGACCAGTACCGGGCGGGCACCATGGAAAATTATTACTATCCCTACCGCTATATGGCACTGCGGGAAGGCCACGGGCAGTTTGCCCAACTGAGCCGGGATATACCCCTGCAGGCAGGCGCGGCCAAGCTCACCCGCTACCTGGGCTATTTTCAGGAGGATGAGTTTCTACACCGGCCCCTGCCGCCTGCAGAGCCCCTGCCTACCCATTACCGCCGCCTGTTTTCTCATTCTCAGCTGGCGCGCATCCGGCGGGGAGCCTACGACGCGAGCATACTGGCGCGCAACCCGGTGTTTTTTACCTTTCAGCACGGCCAGGCCGTGCTGCAGGGGGTACGGCTGCACGCCGCCTTTTTTGGCTCCAAGGGGCTATTTTCTCCGCAGGAGTTGCAGCAGGTGGGGGAGGGCTTTGAGCTCAGGCAAACGGCCGTAGGGCCCTACTACCAGCCCCTTCCGCCGGACCTGCTGCCCGGCGATGGCAACTGGCATCGCATGCCCCGCGAGCAACGCCCACAAAGCGAGGTGCAGCAACTGCATTACCGGGTGCACATACGGGAACTCTCGCCTGGCTTTGAACTGGAAATAGAACTGCAGGGCACCGGGCACGTTCCGCTGGCCCTGGAACTGGGGTTCCGCATGGGCGGCAACCTGGAGGGAGTGAGTACGGTGCAGGACGTGCCCCATGCCTACCTGCTCCAGGGTGAGGGCGGCAGCTATACCTACGGCCGCGACCGCATTACCTTCGGGCCGGGCCATGCCGCCCACCGCTGGACTCAGCTGCGGGGCGCCCCCCCAAAAATGGACGCCATGAGTGTGTACCTCACCGGCTACACCCCCTTCCGCCTGCAGTTGCAAGTGCGCCCGGGCTAGGGCTCCCACCTTGCAGCTGGCTTCGTGTTCTTCCTGCGCAAAGTGGCTAATCAACCCATCAATCCTCATTTGCATATACAAGCAAAATGTATGAACTTTCCACACCCAACCCATAACCATTGCAATATGCGTGTGTCTATCCAATCCCGTCTGGCTGTTGTACTGCTGTTGCTGCCCCTATGCCTGTGGGCTTGCAAAGGCGTAAAAAACGGCAAACAGGCCCAGCCTGACCCCACCGTGAGCAGGCAACTGCCAGCAGGGCTGTCCAAGGCCTACTTTGCCAGCGGCTGTTTTTGGTGTGTGGAGGCCATTTTTGAGTCGGTAAAAGGAGTAGAAGAGGTCATTTCGGGCTATTCGGGCGGGGAGGAAGAAAACCCCACTTATGAGCTGGTGAGCTCCGGCCGCACCGGCCATGCCGAGGCGGTAGAGGTGTACTACGACTCCACCGTGGTGAGCTACGAAACCCTGCTGAAGGTGTTTTTCGGCTCGCACGACCCCACCACCCCCAACCAGCAGGGCCCCGACCGCGGGCCGCAGTACCGCTCGGTGATTTTTTACCAAAATGAAACCGAAAAGCAGCTGGCAGAGGCCTACATCCGGCAACTGGAGGAATCGGGCGCCTTTCCGGCCAAAATTGTTACGGAAGTGGTGCCTTTCAGGGCCTTCTATCCGGCTGAAGATTACCACCAGGATTTTGAAAAGAAAAACCCCAACCAGCCCTATGTGCGGGCGGTTTCCATTCCGCGTTTGAAGCGATTTCAGCAAAAATTCCCCGAATTGCTCAAGGAAGGAGCCGGGCATTGAGGGTAGAGGCTCGCTTGTAGCCCATATCGAAGGAGGGGGGGACTTCGGGTCGGCCCCGCAGGCCCTGGGCACCACAGTGGGTGTGCGCCAGCTGTGGCCTTGCTGTAACCACCTCCAATTTCTCCTTTTCTTTTCTGGCGGCTGCGCCGCCTGCGAAGGTATAACTCCCCTCCTTAGGCCCTGAGCGAGTGGCTTGCGGGGATAATCCCGAAGGGATCGCGAACGGCGAAGCCTTCGCGAACGCCTTAAAAAAACGTGAGTTCGGGATAGTCTGAGGTATTTTTCTAATAAGAATAGTATTTCCCTGCTTACAGAAGCCAGAAGCCTCTTACTAACTTTTCTAGAGACAGGAAGCTGATTTCTTGAGAAGAATAGCTATTTTAATACAAAATCCAGTATAAATTGGAATTCGGTACCTATTCAGCATATACCTGTGCAGCAAAAAAGGGGGAATACCCCAATAGTGCCTTCATTGAGCATGCATACATGAAACTTTGTTTTTGTCAACCACCCCCCGGCCCCTCCTTATCCCTACTAGCCGCTCGCGCAAGGCCTAAGGAGGGGAGTTGAAGGTTCGCAGGCGGCTGCGCCGCCTGCCCCGGAGAACTCTCCTCCTTTTCAAGGAGGAGTTGGAGG
>RFHT01000557.1 GCA_003696835.1 Bacteroidota bacterium | reverse complement strand
GTTTCTTTTGCCACCGTCAACGCTGAGTACATCAACCCCCACTCCTACAGCTTCGACTGGATCAACCGACTTTCCCAGAAGGTTGGCATTCCCTTTCTGCCCATTGGCTGGCTGGTGTTGCTCATTCCCTTTCAACCCTGGATTTTTTACTTTGGCCTGCCTGCCCGGCTGACCTATGTGATGGGCCAGCGCATGAAACCCTACGAATGGACCGATAAATCCTATGAGGAACTCTCCGAGCCAGAAATTGCGGCCCTGCGCGACGAGGTACACCGCCGCATGCAGGCCGAGCTCACGGCTGCGGTGGAAAAGTATGGCCGTCGTCCCTACCGTTGGAAACAGCTCTTTAAGCGTATGTGGAAACACCGTAAATACTTTCCCTTTTACCTGCCTTTTTGCTGGCCGCTGATGTTTGAAGAGTTTCACCGCCTGCATCGCAAGCATCCCGGGCAGCCCATTAAAATCAAGTACAACCTGTGGTCCTTTTTCCGCATGATGCTCATGAACCCCATTACGGTGTGCTACTTCATTCCCATTGTGGGCTGGATCCCCCTTTTGATACGCGGATATAGCAGAAACCAATAATCTATTGATTCAGAACAACACGGCAGTAGCCAGGCTAAAGAGGAACAAATAACCCAGAATGTCGGTGAAAGCCGTGATGAGGATGGAGGATGCCACGGCGGGGTCCACGCCCACGCGCTCCAGCAAAATGGGCACCATGGAGCCCATGAGCCCGGCCAGGATGAGGTTGGCACACATGGCAAATCCCACCACCGCTCCCAGGCGGTAGTCTTCATTGAAGTACATGGCACCTATGGCAACCATGGCGCCCAGCATGAGGCCGTTGATGATTCCCACAGCCAATTCCTTGAAAATAACCCCCAGCGCTTTGCGCGAAGGAATGCCATCGGTAGAAATGCGGCGCACAGTTACTGCCAGGGTTTGGGTGGCGCCGTTGCCGGCTACGCCGGCAATGATGGGCATAAAAGTGGCCAGTACGGCCATGCTGGAAATTACCTCTTCAAACTGCGACAGCACAAAAGCCGCCGTGGAGGCAGTGCCCAGGTTGATGAGCAGCCAGGGCAAACGGCTTTTAACACTGTTGGCCCAGCCGCCACGCAGGTTTTCGTCTTCGGAAACGCCTGCAAAATTGAGCAGGTCCTCCGTAGATTCTTCCTCTATAACATCCAGAATGTCGTCAAAGGTAATGCGACCCAGCAGGCGGTTTTCGTGGTCCACCACCGGCAGGGTGGGCAAGTTGTACTGGGCCATGATTTTGGCCACTTCCTCCTGGTCGTCATCCACCCGCACCGAAATGACGTCTGTGTTCATGATATTGCGGACCAGCTCGCTGTTTCGGGCCTGAAACAGGGCCTTGAAGGTGAGGTAACCCACCAGGCGGTTTTCCTCATCCACTACATAAATGGTGTAAAAATCCTCCATGCCTTCGGACTGCCGCACCACTTCCCGCAGGGCATCCAGCTTGGGCATGTCGGCTTTCACCGTGATCATCTCCGGGTTCATCAAGCCGCCGGCGGTGTCCTCCTCGTACTCCATCAGCTGGTTGATCACCTCCTCCTCCTCATCGGGCATGTAGGAAAGCAGTTGCTCCTTGTAATCTTCGGGAATTTGGGAGAGCAGGTCGGCGGCATCATCCGGGGCCAGTTCCTTGATGAGGCTGGCTGCCACCTCCGGGCGCAGGCGGGTCAGCAAGGTGCCGGGATGGGTTTCTTCATCCATCTCCGACAAGGCCTCAGAGATCACCTCTTTGGGCAGCTGCCTGAGGATTTTTTCCTGAATTTCGGGCTTGGTGTCTTCCAGTACCTGAGCAATTTCGGTAGGGTGGAGCGCGCGCATGAGGGAGCGGATGTGAGATTGCGCATTCTCCGACTTCAGCAAACGCCTTACGCGTTCTACTTTGCTCAGTTTATGGGTTTTTTCTTTGGGCACGAATTCATACAACTTTGGCGGTTTTGCTTCTCACTTAACGAAGTACAACCAGGATTGAGTGCCAAAGCTAATCCATTTTCCCCTGCCGTACCAATTTTTTCGTGCCTTTGTCAGCTCAGGAGGGCTTTGAGCAGCAAGAAGATCAGTGCTCCCAGAAACATGAATATGGAGATGCGGTTGATCCCGTGCATGAGCCGCAAATTCACCGAATCTGGTGCGTCGGGGTCCCGCTTCTTAAAGATATTGATATACGCGAATATTTTTTTAAGAACTTCCATGCCTCAACAACCGCTTTAATGGTGGAAATGTTAGGCAAATATAAATAATCATGCTTTTTTTGGTGCATATTTCTTCAAATTTCACTGTTTTTTTGTTTGCTAAGTCATTCATGCACAAGCACCTCAAGCTCATTCTTCTCCTTCTAAACCTCCTGCTGGCAGCTGCGATCACCTTTGGCTGCCTGGCCCTGGAGTTTTATGACGCCTTTCCCAACAGCCACCAGCTGTTTGTGTTCAGGCATAGCTGGTATGCCCATCTGGAGCTGCACACCAACCATTGGCGGTATGAGGCAGGGGCCGAGATGCCCGTGTATATCAGCAGCAGGGGAGCCAATACCGTCGATATTTACCTGTATGACATTTTGCAAACCGACACCCTGCTAGCGCAGTACGGCCTGGCGGTGAGGCCGCAGGCGGTGCACGATTCGGTTTCGGAGCGGGGTACCGGCTGGCAGCCGCTGGCATCTGTACCCATCCCTGCTGGAGCCCCATCGGGCTGGTATGTGCTGGAAGCAAAAAGCTCCCAAAAACGCGCTGCCTGTAGCATATTCATCCTGCCCGATACCATCCGCAAGCCCGTGGCCATGCTGCTCTCCACCAACACCTGGAATGCTTATAACTTCTGGGGGGGCAAATCGCTGTACACCCGCAACAAAAGCCAGCACGTATCCTTTGACCGCCCCCAACTGCTGTCCGACCCTTTTCTGGAACACCGCTTTGCCTACCACCAGCTCTACTACCAGTCGGCCCGCAAGGACCGCCACGTAGCCCGATGGCTGCATGCGCACCAGCTCGGATTTGACGCCTATCCCATGACAGAACTGCATGAATCTATACAGCGCCTGAAGCAATACCCCCTGCTGATTATTTCCACCCATTCCGAATACTGGACCCGCGACATGCTGCTCCACCTCAATGCCTACCTGGACCAGGGAGGCTCCCTGCTCTGCCTTTCGGGTAATACGGCTGCCTACCGCTCTTACCTGGAGCAACGTGGCCGCCGTTTGACGGTCTATAAAAAACAGCAAAACCTCTGGTTGCACGCCGATACCATGCACCTCAAACCCTTTGGCACCGAAAATAACCTGACTTCATTTCACACCTATGCCCCTTACCGCATACTGGTGGATACCTCCTGGGTGCTGGTCGGTACCGGCCTAAAAAAGGGAGACCTCATTGGCCGCAAAAGCGAAACCTACGACTATACCTACATGTACAGCAGCTGGCTAAAAAACCTGCTGAGCGCCCTGCGCAACCACGACAAGTGGGGTGCGGCTTCGGGCTTGGAAGTGGACCAGGTGGGGCCCTTTACTCCTGCCAATTGGGTAACGGTAGCCAGGGGCCTCAACCCCGATACCGTGGGGCATGGCGAAGTGTACCCCGAAAGCCAAAACTGGAACAGCCAGGGAGGAGCGGATATGGGCTACTACCACCATGAAGGCGGGGGCTGGGTGTTCAATGTGAGCTCGCTGGCCTTTACCGGTGTCATTCCACACGATACCACCATACAGCTCATACTCGATAATGTGTTGCGGCAGGTATTGAAATAATAAACCCTCACTTCACAGAGTTAAGCAATCATGAAAAATTTTCCCGCACTTTTTGTTTGTTACCTTTTCCTTGCCCCCCATCTGCTGCTTGCCCAGCAGGCCTTTACCGGCTACTGGCTGGAGGGGAAGGAGCCGGCCCACATACAGCTGGATATGAGTTGGCAGGCCCTGCAGCAGCAGCAACAGCAGTTTGCCGCCGACAGTATGCCCATGCAGCTGGCCGATGTGGAGACCTACACCCTGGAAGGCAGGCGCCTGTACATGGCCGTATGGAAAGCCGATAGCCTGCCTGCCCTGCTGAAGGGCGACCTGACAAAGGAAGAATTCCTGCAGCAATGGCGAAAGCTGGCCGGGCAACACTACCGGCTCATTGATGTGGAAACCTATACAGAGGGAAAGCAACGCAAATTCCTGGGAGTATGGCAAAGTGGCCAGGATGAGTACGAGTTGGGCCTGGAACTGGGGTGGAAAGATATTTACGCCGAGTGGAAACGCATGGCCGGCAGAAAACTCCGGCTGGTGGACATAGAAGCTTACCGCCAGCAGGGCGAAGTGCGCTTCATCGCCGTTTGGCGCCACGGCACCTATGGCCAGTATTTTTGGGGTGGGGCCGAATGGAGGGGATTTTCTCAAAAAATAAGCGAACTGGCCAAACAGGGGCTCAACCTGTACGACATGGAGCGCTTCAACGACGGAGAAGCTGTGAAGTACATCGGCTTCTGGAACCAGGACTCCAGCAAAAGCTACCTCTGGCACGAAGTGGACCGGGAGAGTTTTTTGGCAAAATGGCAGCAACTCAAACGCCGGGGCATGCAGCTTGTAGATGTGGAAACCTACCCGGCCTGCCCCGAAGGCTGCGACAACCGCATCGTGGCACCCACAGACTTTGCCCTTCGCCTCAAAAATCACCGCACGCTTTACCGCCAGCCAGTAAAGCTGATTGAGGGGCAGCGCTATGCCGACCTGGCAGCCATCACCTATTCGGCCCGGCTGCTGTACCTGCCTTTTGCTACTACTACCCAGCTGCGACTCAGCCGCAGCTGGGTGCAGGGGACAGACTGGCATCACAGCATTACCTATGCGCATAGCCAGCAGAAGAGTTTTCAAGTGCGCGCCATGGCCGAAGGCCGCCTCGTGTATGCCGGCTGGGACCCCTTCATGGGCAATACCCTCGTGCTCAGCCATGACCACCGCGGGCGTAAAGATGCCTTTCGCACCATCTATACCCACCTGCGCAACGCCCCCCAAAACGACTGCGACAAAGCCTGGACCTATACCGTACCCGCCCTGCAGGGGCCGGCGCGCAAGACATACATGCAATACCTCAAAGGCTGCGGCTGCACCCAGGACCCCGCCAAACGCCAGCTTTCAGAAGCACAGTGGGGAAGCTCCAGGCACATCATTCCCCCTTTGAGGGGCAGAACCCTCAAAACGGGAGAGCTGCTCGGATGGGCGGGCAGTACAGGGGCAGCTGGCATCAGCGGCAGCCAGGCCCCCAAAGTCGAAATTTTTGTGGCGCGCCGCTATGGGCGAGACGACTGGGTGCTCATTGATCCTTATGGCATCTACGGCCCTGTGTCCTGCTATCCCACCGATCTTACTGCCATGCTGCAGATGCCCTGCCGCTACGCCCAGGCCTGGTTTCGCAACCGCCCTCAGTTTCCCAATATCAAAGGCGTGATGAGCAATTAGTGCAAAGAAAATATGGCCAACAGGCTTTTTTTCACCATTTTTGACCCATACCATCAATTTCGACCCTCATACTGCTATGTACACCAGAAACTTCTTTGCCAGCTTGTTTGTCAGCATGCTGCTGGCTGCCAGTACCTTGAAGGCCCAGCAGCGCATCACTGGGCCGGTTATCCCGGATTTTGGGGCAGTGTATGCCGTGGACTCCCCCGATTTTGAAACAGATACCAGCCAGGTTTACCGGGTGGTATTTGATGTATATCAAAGCCCGGAGGACCCCGCTGCACTCAACCCTCAGCTCAACACCCTGGCCCGTTTTCTGAACATGCACGCTCAGGCGGGCGTGGCCCGCCAGAACATGCAGCTGGCCTGCGTAATCCACAACCAGGCCACCAAAGATGCAATGAGCAGCCAGGCCTATCGGGAGAAGTATGGCGTACCCAATCCCAACGAAGCCCTGCTGAAGGCCCTGGCCGAAGCGGGGGTGGGCATCTACCTGTGCGGCCAGTCCATGCATGCGCGCGGCCTGGAGCGCGACCGCCTGGCACCCGGTGTGCAGTTGGCCCTATCGGCCATGACGGTTATCCTCAAGCTGCAAATGCAGGGCTACCACCTCATTAAGTTTTAGGCAGCCCCAACAAAAAAAGGCCACCAAAGGTGGCCTTCAATTTATACGGTTCAGCGGAGAGCTATCGCCCACCGGAATTTTGAGGCAGTTGGATGCCCAGCTTGCGCATCACCGTTTCGGTGATGTCATTGCCCTCGGGGCCATGCAGCACCAGCGATACCCCGGAGCCATCCACGGTATTCAGTACATAGTCAAAGCCCTGCTCAGTGGCCACCGCTTTGATGGCATTGCCCAGCTTTTCCGTAATGGGCTGCAGCAATTCCTGCCGTCTTTTGAGCAGTTTCTGGTCGGCATCAGCCGCGGCTTTTTTGATTTCCTCATCCAAACGGATCAACTCCTCCTGCAGGGGCTTCAGCTCTTCTTCCGTAGCGCCGTTCTGGGCTTTGGCCTGGTATTCCTGCAGCTTGGATTGGGCGTACTGCTGCTTGGACTGGAGCTGCTCTCCCAGCTTTTGCTGGTAGGTTTGCAGCGTCTGGTTCATGGACTTGGTTTCCGGCATGTAAACCAGGATGAGGTCCACATTGGCATAGCCAATCTTTTGGGCAAAAGATGTTCCGGCTAGTCCTACCAGCACCAGGCACATCAGAAAAAAGGTTTTAATTTTCATCATTATTTTCGTCTTGTTAAGTCAAACTTGTCTTAGTTACTCGATGTTTTCAGTTCTTCGGGAATTTCTACCCCCAGGTCGTTCAAAATCTTTTCAGTCAGATTGTGTTCTTCGGGGGCATGCAAAATGATGGAAGCTCCCGAACCGTCCACCGTATTGAGGATATAGGTATAGCCACCAGCTTCGGCAATTTTTTTGATGCTGGCCTGGATTTTCTCCGTAATGGGCTCCATCAACTCCTGTTGTTTGATTGCCATCTGCTGTTGGGCTTTACTTTGTTCCTGTTGTATTTCCCCCTGAAGCCGCTGGAGCTCCGCTTCCAAAGCTTTGAGTTGCTCCTGGTTGGCATTGGGGTCTTCGCTCAGTTCCAGGTACTCCTGGTATTTGGTCTGCGCATAGTTTTGCTTGATTTGAACCTTTTCATATACTTTAGGCTCCAATTCCTGCAATTGCTTGTTCATTTCCTGGGTTTCAGGCATCAGGGCCAGTATGGCGTTGATATTGGCGTAGCCAATTTTTACCTGGGCATTTAGCGGCCCCAGTATGCCCAAAACCATCCATGTGGTTACTACAAATTTTGTTAATCTCATCGCGTTCTGTTTAGATCTGTAGGCTTATGCCTCCGGCAAATTTACAAAGATTCCCGGTTTTTATTTATTTAGATAAAAAATAAGCCGGAAGTCACCGCAGCAGTAGCTTCGTTTATTCTGCGCCTGCCCGCAGGCAGATATTGCCAGAGGGCGTTGTTGCCGAAACAGAAACGAACCTATCACTATCCACTGACTACCAGCCATTTATTAGTTTTCGCGGGTATCGTATCCCAGCTCTTCCAGCACCAGGTCGCTCAGGTCGTAAGCAGCATTGGTGTAGAGCCAGGTTACTTCACCGGCTTTATCATATACAAAATCGTATTTTTTGCGTTTGGCCACCGTTTCCACGGCTTTGAATACTTTCTCCTGTATGGGTTTGATCTTGCTTTCCTGCAGGGCAAACAGCTCGCCGTTGTAGCCAAATTTCTTCTCGCGGTACTCTTTGGCGTCACGCTCGGCCTGAAAAATTTCCTCCTGCTTCTCGCGACGCAAATCTTCCGGCATGAGCACCTCGCCCTGCTGGTATTCATTGTACATGCGCTCTATATCCTGATACATGGCTTCCAGTTCTTCCTGCCATTTTTGAGAAACGCGGTCAATTTCCTCTTGGGCCGCTTCATATTCGGGGATTTTCCCCATGATATATTCGGTATCCACATAGCCCATGCGCTGGGCAAAGGCAAAAGAACCTGCAAAGCAAAGTGCTATAAATAGTGCGAATACTTTTTTCATGATGATGTTTTTTTAATGAGTTAAGAATAAGGTTACAAAGATGTTGATCCACCCATTTATACGCAAATGCCATACAAACTCCAGCTATGTATGCAAACTAAAGCTACACGTTTGAAAAGGTTAGCAGCACCCCAGGCCCGAAAAACAGCAGGCTCCCTCAGGTGCGAAGCATGTTGGGCACAAAGAGGTATCAAAATGACTGTCCGATAATAAAGTGAAACTGGCTGCCACTGATACTGGCATCACTTGGCAGCACGCGGTCAAATCCATAAGCCCAGTCGAGACCCAGCAGGCCCACCATGGGCAGCATCACCCGTACTCCTGCTCCCAGAGAGCGCTTGAGGTCAAAGGGATTGTAGGTGCGGAAGTCCTGCCAGCCATTGCCTGCCTCGGCAAAGGCCTGCAGCCACACCGGTGCCGACTGGTTGAGGGTAACGGGGAAGCGCAGCTCAGCCACAAAGCGGTTGTAGATGGGGTAGCCGGAGTTCTCGTTGTCCAGCGAGCCGTCTTCGTAGCCCCGCAGCGGTATGAGTTCCCGCCCATCCAGGCCGAAGGTCTGGCCCAGCAAACCCGAGCCGCCCATAAAAAAGCGCTCGAAAGGCGATACCCCCAGGCGTTTGTTGTACATGCCCAGGTAGCCGGCTTCGATCTTCACGCTCAGCACCAGGGGCAGCTTGTTGCCCACAATGCGGAAAAACCAGTTGCTGTTGAACTTCCACTTGTGGTACTCCAGGAAGCGGAACTTCTCGGCATCGGTCATGCCTTCATAGTTTTCATTTTCCCGGAAGAGGGAGTAAGGCGGCGTAGCCTCCACCGACAAAGACATGAGCGAGCCACTGCGCGGAAAGATGGGCGCATCTATGCTGGAGCGCTCAAAGGTCTGGCGCAGGGTAATGATGTTGATATAGGCCTGGGGCTCGTACACCACCGAGCCATCCACTACCCTGGAGAATGAACTGCGGAATATCACACTGGGGTTGGTGACATCGTAGTATTTGTAGCCCACCGAAGTAAATGAGCGGAAAAAGTCGTCGGGAAACTTCAGGCGCTGACCAAAATCCACCGAAGTAGAGAAAATGGCGTTGCGGTAGTCGCTGCGCACACTCTGGAAGACGTAGTAGGAGCCACTTACGCCCAGAGAGTTGGGCTTTTTACCACCCAACCAGGGCTCCTGAAAGGACACCGAGAAGTTTTTGTAGCCCACGCCGTTCATCTGAAAAGCGAGGCTGAGCTTCTGCCCGTCGCCCGAGGGCACGGGCCGCCAGGCCTTGGGGTCGAGTATGCGCTTGGCAGCAAAGTTGTTAAAAGCCAGCTGCACGGTGCCCACAAAACCACCCGCAATGATGTTGCCCTGGAAGTCGCGTATGCGTCCGCCCCAGCCACCCTGAAGCTGCAACTGGTCCGAGGGGCGTTCCTCCACAGTATATTTGAGGTCCACCGTACCCGTTTCTATGTTGGGAATGGGCTGAATGTTCATTTTCTCCTGGTCGAAGAAGCCCAGGGCGAGAATTTCGCGCTGAGAACGGATGATCTCCGAGCGGCGGAATTTTTCGCCCGGCGTGGTGCGCAGCTCGCGCAGCACCACATAGTCACTGGTCTTGGTATTGCCTTCCACAATAATTTTGCGGTTGGTGGCCTGCGGCCCTTCGGTCATGCGCAGCTCCAGGTCGATGGAGTCGCCTTCAATGGCAACCTCCACCGGCTCCACATTGTAAAAGAGGTAGCCATCGTCCAGGTAAAGGGAGCTCACATCCCCGCCATTGGGGTCGCCGCTTAGGCGCTTGTTGAGCTGGGTGGTGCTGTACACATCGCCCTTTTTGATGTTGAGCACGCGTGAAAGCTGCTCCGAATTGTACTTGAAGTTGCCCGACCAGGTAATATTGCGGAAATAATATTGAATGCCTTCGTAGAGGTCGATTTCCACATTGACGTGCTTGTCGTCTATGGCATAAACCGTGTCGCGCTCAATGAGGGCATCGCGGTAACCCTCGTCATTCAAATACTCCATCAGAGCGGCCTTGGCCTCGTTGTACTCTTTGGGCACGTATTTGGAGCGGGCCCAGAAGCGCCACCAGGTTTTTTCGTGTACCTTTTTGAGCTTTTTAATGATTTTTTTATCGCTAAAGGCCTCATTGCCATTGATGATGATGTCTTTGATTTTAATCTTTTTTCCCTTATTCACCTCAATGGTCACAATCACCCCGTTTTGTATCACCTTGTCGGTTTCGGTACGTATTTGTACCGTGGTATTAAAAAAGCCCTTTTCTACATAGAAATTTCGAATGATGCGGCTGGCTGTTTGCCGCTTGGACTCGGTGAGAATGGTCCCGCGGATGAAGTTGATCTTTTCGCGCAGGTCATCGGCATGCGATTTGGAAATGCCCTCAAAGGAAAAAGAAGAGATGCGCGGGCGTTCGCGTACTTCAATGATGAGCGAAATGGCCTGGTCGTTCACTTCATCGGCGCGAATGTTGATATCGGAAAAGATATTTTCTTGCCAGAGTTTTTTGATGGCGTCGGCAATCTGGTCGCCGGGTATGACGACGGTGCTACCCACCGTAAAACCCGTCATGGCGATGATGGCGTCTTCGTCGCTAAACTGGGCGCCTTTTACCTCCACTTTAGCAACTATATAAGTTTTTGGGTTCTTGTAATCAAACTGAGCCTGCGCCTGTAGCACAAGCATGCAACACGAGATAAGCAGAACCAAATATTTATTCATCATTTGGATATTTGTTCACTAATTTTACCAAAACGGCGCTCACGGCCCTGATAGTCCAGTATGGCCTCATAAAGGTCTTCTTTTCTGAAGTCGGGCCAAAGTTTTGGGGTGAAATAGATTTCTGAATAGGCAATTTCCCAAAGCAGGAAATTGCTGATGCGGTATTCGCCCGAGGTGCGGATGAGCAATTCGGGCTCTGGGATACCAGCCGTGCTCAGGGCATTGCTGAGCAGCTCTTCATTTATATCAGCTGGCAGGATCTGGCCCTGAAGGGCCTGCTCTACCAGTTTTTTTACAGCCTGGGTAATGTCATAACGCGAACCATAGCTCAGGGCCAGGGTGAGCGTCATCCGTTGGTTGTTTCGGGTGAGGTCTATGGCTTCGGCTAGCTCGCGCTGGCATTTTGGGGGCAGCTGGCCCACATTCCCGATGGCATGGAGGCGGATGTCGTTTTCCATGAGGGTGTGCGTTTCCTGGCGAATGGTTTGCACCAGCAACCTCATCAGGGCCTCCACTTCCATTTTAGGCCGGCTCCAGTTTTCGGTGGAAAAGGCAAAGAGCGTCAAATATTCTACTCCCAGCTCAGCCGCCGCCTCGGCACTTTCTCTTACAGCCTGTATGGCCGATTGGTGTCCAAATACGCGAATATTTCCCCTTTTTCTCGCCCACCTGCCGTTTCCGTCCATAATGATGGCGATGTGCCGGGGCAGCTTGGCCAAATCAATGTTGTCCTTCAGGTTCATCCAACTGGAAAGTAGAGTGTTAACTACGATAACGGCTGGTGCATCAATGCGTTGCCATTATCGGCCTACAAAGATAGGAAAATAAAGCCAAATATGCTGGCTAAGTTCCTTAATATTAGCTACAAAGCAGCCTGTACAAAAAAAAGCGTTATCAAACGCGGAGGTCTGATAACGCCTGTACATATATTTTATTCCAATTCGCTACTTGAATGTGGGGCATTTCACCCAGTCGAGTATAAAGCTGATGGTTACATTGGTATAAATGTACCAATCGGTCTGGGTTTGGTCGCCGCGAATGCCATTGACCACGGCGGCCCCTTCGGGGTAGCTGTTGAGATCGATGCGGTCCGACAACTGCGCTGCCAGGGGGTTTTGGGCACGCAGCACCTCCAGGTCGGGGTAGAGGTTACTTACGTCGTCGAGGTAGTCGGTGAGGGTTTTGCGCCAGCCGGCTTCCACCTCCAGGTCCCACCTGCGCCCGATGTTGAAGCGCATACCTGCCCCGATGGGAAAGGTGAGCTGGGTGAGGTTGTAGGGATCGGGATAGCGGTTGTCGGGGTCGGGCAAAAATTGCCCCTCTGTCCCCAGGGGTTGCAGCTCAATCCACTGGCCGCCTATTTTTGCCTGTGGGTTGAAGGAGAAAATACCAATACCGCCAAAAACGTAGGGCGTCATCAGCGGGCGGTAAGCGTAGCTGCGGTCACTGGGAATGAAGTCAAAAGACACCGTGAAACTGGCTTCCGTAATCGAGCTTCTGAAGCTAAGGTTTCGCCTGTTGCGGGCCAGGTCCGACGATCGGGCATCCGTACCACTGATCCAACCCTGAAAAAAGTTGAGCTTGGCCGTCATAAATGGATTGAAACGATAAGAACCCACCACTCCGACACCTGGCTTGGTAAACTTAAAGGTGAAGTCATCGTCGAGGTCACCGAGGTAATTCGTCGCGCCTACAGAAACGCCTACGCGAAAATATCCATAGCGGTATTGTGCCTCTGCAAGATGAAACATGCCCAGCAACAGAAAGCCTGTGATAAAATACTTCAGGTTATTCATTTGAAGTAAGTCAATAGATTAAGCAACAAAAAATAAATGTGTATAGGTTTTAACGATAGGACTTCTGTGATAATTATGTGAAAAATTGATGGAATTCAAACCTCATAATACCATGACGCAGTAAAAGTAACACTTTATGGGCATAAAAGTAAGTTAAATTTTATTAAAAATCCATAATGCGTAGTATCCGATTGAATAAACGTTAGCCTTTCTTGGCAATTGGGTGCGTTTCAGGGAATATGCGCGTAAGGTAAAAGCGAAAAAAAACCCACACCTTTCCGCCGGGCAGTGTTTACCTCTTCCGGTGGCGGTTGCGCCTGTCGTGCCCCCACATGAGGCTGCGCCGGAGGTTGTCGATGTGCTTGGTGGTGGACATGCGCAGCAGCTTGATCTTGAAATCGGCTTTGCGCACCGCCAGGGAAGTGCGGGCCTTGACCAGCTCAGTGCGGTTGTCCAGGGCAATCATCACCTCGCCCGACCTGGACTCAATCTCAAAAGACACCACCCAGTTGTCGGGGATGACCACAGGGCGCACCGTAAGCGAATGAGGCGCCACCGGCGTGATAGAAAAGGTAGCAGAATGGGGAAAAATAATGGGCCCCCCGCATGAAAGGCTGTAGGCCGTAGATCCCGTGGGGGTGGCCACAATGAGGCCATCGCCCCAATAGGTATTGAGGTACTCCCCATTGACGTAAGCATGCACCGTAATCATTTCATTGGTGTTGCTTTTGTGAATGGTGAGGTCGTTGATGCCGTAGTTGGCATCGGAAAACACCCCGGGGGGGTCCGACACCACCGAGAGCATAGAGCGAGTATCAATTTTGTAGAGGTCGCGTTTGAGGTCCAGGGTGGCCGGTATCAGCTCGGCCTGCGAAATGCTGCTGAGGTAGCCCATGCGGCCAAAATTTACGCCCAGTATGGGCTTGCCCAGCCTGCCCACAAAGCGCACTGCCTCCAGCACGGTGCCGTCTCCGCCAAAACAATAGACAAACTTGGCATCCAGCAGGCCCTGCTGCTCGTTAAATACCGCTATCTTGCTGCTTTGCAGGCAGTTCACATGCTCCAGCAGTTGCTCGGCATAGCGTTCATACAGGGTATAGGCAATCTGCTCTTTTTCCAGAAAGTGGAAAAATTGCTCCAACACTTTAAAGTCGGTATTGTCGCTGATACGCCCAAAGATTGCTAGTTTCATACACGCATGTTGGGAGTTGAACGGGTAGCCATTGCAGGCTGGCAGTGGCCCGGGCCCAACTCATTTCGCAAAGATGCGGAACAATGTGCTGGCCTGCAAACGCTGGCGCCTGCGAAACCTTACTGGCCATTACTTGATTTGCACACTGCTGTGCAGGTAAATGCCTCCCTGGCCCAGGTGATTGCGGGCGTACTCCACCCGCAGCAGCAGGTCATAAATACCAATGATATTTAAGCCTGCCCCATAGCCGGTGAGCCATTTGTTTTTGAAAAACTGGTCCTGGTTGCTGATGCTCTGGTCGCTTACGTAGCCCAGGTCGAAGAAGGCCGTAAGGTAAATACCCAGGGGGAAATCCTGAAATTTGGCAAAGGGGATGGCATCGAGGTGAAACATTTTGCGCGGCAGCAGGCCGTATTTCAGCTCGGCTTTGGTCATCATTACGTAGGAGCCGTCGATGAGGTAGGGCTCATAGCCCCTAAGGGTGGTGCTGATGCCGGGAAAGTCGCGCCGGTTGACGCCAATGGCGCTCTTGGCAAAAAAGGGCAGCTTTTTGCCAATGGTGTAAATGTGGTGGGTACCGTAGCTGAAGTTCCACCGGCGGCTGAGCGGCAGGTGGTGGGCCCAGGTACCCCCTATTTTGGCAAAGCGGGTGGAGGACATGCCCGGAAAGCCCGATATGCTGCCAAACAGCTGATACTTGTAGCCCTGGGTGGGAAAAGAGCGCAAATCCCGCCGGTCATTAACATAGCTCAGCAGCAGGCGGGGGTAGTATTCCCTGCCGTGGGGATTGGTGATAAAACGGGCTGGCTCCCCATAGAGCTGAAAGGTGTAAATGCTGTCGGCAAAGAGGTAGTTTTTAAAACTCAACTCGGCATACAGGCTGTTGAAAACCGAAAAGCGTTTGCGAAAGCCCAGGTAGGCATTAAATGACTTCTGGCTGGCCTCTGTCTCAATTCTGCCCCAGCGCACCCTGCCCTCTTCGGAGCCGTATATCACCTCCTTTTCGTTTACGTGGTGAAACCCCATGATCATATCGATGCGCTCGCGCGGAAAAATGGCCGGCCGCAAAAAGTCGATGTACAGCCGCTTGGAGAAACCCAGCTGGCCGTAAAACTGCAGGGTTTCGTTATACCCCCCCACATTTCTCCACTTCACAAACATGCCATAGGCCAGGCGGTTGAAGTTGCCACTGCCAATGGCCGAAATGAGGTCGTAGGTGTTGCGCTCCTCCACCCGCAGGTGGGGCCGCGGAAAAATGTACCATCGCTCCTTTACCAGGATAAACACATAGAGCTTGCCTTCCAGGGTTTCGTAATCAAACTCTACCTTGTTAAACAGGCCGAGGTTATAGACATTTTGCTGGTTGCGGCTCATGATGGCAGCCAGCTCAGCAGCCTCCAGAGAGTCGCCCTCAGCAAAGGTGAGCTCACGCAGAATGACGGCCTTCTTGGTTTTTTGCGTACCCAAAATAGAAATGGTCTGAACGTGCAGGCGGGGCGGCTGCGCAGCATTCAGGGCAAGACAAAACAAACAGAGCAAGCTCAGCAGGCCGGCAAGTCTGGTGGAGGTGCTGATAGTCAATAGGTATAGCTTACAAAATACATCAAATGTCGAGGTAGTTCATCAAAGCATCAATATTGCGTTGGTAGTCATCAATTTGCTGAATGTTGTAGTAAGTTTTCACCACTTTGTACTCAAAGCGTTCAAAGCTGGCCACTACACGCGAGAGGTCTTCTATGTTGAGTTTGAGGGTGAGCAGATAGTGGCCCTGCGGCGCCCGGCTCATGTACAGGCTCAGGATTTTGGCGTTTTCCGATTCGGCTATGCGGGCAATTTCGGAGAGCGCATAGCCTTTTTGGGGAATTTCCAGCACGATGAGGCCGCCCGGCTCGTGAATGGCAAAAATATTACCCAGGCCCGTCATCAGGTCCTTGAGGGTTACGACCCCCAGGTAGGTATTGTCTTCATCCAGAATGGGTAAAATTTCCAGGCTCATGGTGCTCATCACCTGTATGGCGTCATAGATGTGTTTGCCGGCGTGCAGGTAGGCCGTTTCATATCCGTGGTATTGAATGTCTTTGATCTGTGCTGCCAGTGAAGGCGCCTCCAGTATGTTGTCTTCCGTGATGAGTCCCTTGTAGAGGCCATCGTCCACCACGGGCAGTTGTGCCAGTTTAAACTCATTCATCCATTCCAGGGCCATGCCTGCCGTATCGGAAGACTTAACCGATGGAATATAGTCCTTAATTAGCTCGCTTATGATATACATATCAGAATGTCTATACGATTTCTACGTGTTTTTCGAGAAAACCTTTCAAAATCCGGTTGAATTTTTGCGGATGCTCCATCATAGGAACGTGCCCGCATTTGTCGATAAAGTTGAGCTGGGTGTTGGGAATGAGTTTGTGAAATTCGTGTGCAACCCTGGGGGGCGTGATATTATCATTGAGGCCCCATATCAGCAGTGTAGGTACGTGTATGCTCACAATGTCGTCCCGCATATTATGCCGCTGTGCTGAGCGGGCAATTTTCAATACCCTCAGGGTCTTAAAATTATCATTGACGATTCCAAACACTTCATCCACCAACTCCTTGGTGGCCATCTCAGGCGAGTAAAAGGTGTAAGCCACGCGCTCACGCACATACTCGTAGGAGCTCCTGCGGGGAAATCCCGAGCCCATGCCCGACTCAAACAAGCCCGAGCTGCCCGTTAATACCAACGCTCTGACCTTTTCTTTGTTTTGAAGGGCATACACCAGGGCAATGTGCCCACCCAGGGAGTTGCCGATGAGGGTACAATTTTCGATCCCTTTAAAAGCAGCAAATTCTTCTACATAGGCCGTAAGCCCGGATACGGTGGTGCTCACATTGTTTTTTTCATAAAGGGGTATGAGGGGAATGATCACCCTGAAATTGGATGAGAAGTCTTTGATGACTGCCTCAAAATTGCTCAGCGCACCAAACAGTCCATGCAACAGCAGCAAAACAGGACCGTTCCCACGCTCAACATACTTGTAACCGTTCTCTTGTTGAATATGAAAATCCATATATTAACACTTGAAGCCGCAAGTTATGAGCCTTTCCAATCAGCTCCAAATCTGCAAAAAGTTTCATACAATTACCCCATAAACAATACGGCACCCCGTACCATACTTACGAAAGCCTGCCTGCAGCAGTTGGCCCGGCAGCTATGGATGAAAGTATCCCGGGCATTTTGTTGGTCAGTGCAGGATTATTTTACTCTGCCTGGGTTGTTTTGTACAAAGGCTGCCCAGCTTTTGTAGCCACTGGCGGGGGTGAGCACATTGCCCTGGAAAAAGTGGCAGACTGCCACGGCCAGGCCGTCGGAGGCATCCAGCAGGGCATCTTCCCTTTTGAAGTCCAGTAGCTGCTCCAACATAGCTGCTACCTGCTCTTTGCTGGCGGTGCCTCTACCCGTAACGGCCATTTTCACCTTGCGGGGGGCATACTCGTAAATGGGCAGGCCCTTTACCAGGCCTGCGGCCATGGCCACGCCCTGGGCACGCCCCAGCTTGAGCATGGATTGTACGTTTTTGCCGTGGAAAGGGGCCTCAATAGCCAGTTCATCTGGCTGATACTCATCAATTAGGCCAGAAATACGCAGAAAAATGCGCCTGAGTTTTTCGGTATGCGGCACTTTTTGTTTGCCCAGTTGTAACACCCCCGCATTCAAAAAGGACATTTTCTTCCCCTTGCAGCGAATGATGCCATAGCCCGTGATGCTGGTACCCGGATCAATGCCGAGAATCGTACGTACTTCCATTCACCCAAGATAGGCAGTACAAACAGGATTCACAAGTTTCCCTGTTCAAGTGGTGAATTTTGCTGCTTTTTTTGGAATATATGCTCCTGCATAACAGAAAAAATTCCTGAAGGCGTTAACTTCTCAGCAGCTTCGCTTTGCTGCCATGGCCGGGAGGCCATATTTTTGGCCAAATTTTACACCAGCTGTTTGAATCTTTTCTATTCCCTGGCCGGGAAGCTTCCACTTGCTCAGCTTGCCCATTTGCGCAAATGGTTGCTGCGCCTGCTCAAGGCAGGCATCAGCCTGGCTGCCTGTTATTATATCTGGCAGCGGCTAAGCGCCGACGCCCGCTTCTGGCATGACTGGCAGCACTACCTCAGCCTGCAGCACGCAGGCCTGCTGCTGCTCAGCGTCCTGCTCATTGCGGCAAACTGGGGCCTGGAGGCCGCCAAGTGGTACTACATGCTACAGCCCCTTCACCGGGAGCTGAAGTTTGGCACAGCCTTTAAAGCGGTGATTACCGGCATTGCTACCGGCATGTTTACTCCCAACCGCATAGGGGAATACGTGGGGCGCATGTACATGCTCCCAGCCAATATGCGCACCGCCGCCGTCACCTACACCTTTATCAACCGCATTCACCAAATGCTCATCACCCTGTGTGCCGGTGCCCTGGCCGTGGAGTATATGTGGGCCTGCCACCCGGCCCTTTTCGGGCAGTTTGTCCCGCCCGGGAGCGTGCTGTGGCTGCGCCTGGCTTTGTGGGCTGGCTGCATACTGGGGGCAGGTATGGCCCTCCGGCCGCAGTGGTTCAGCTGGCTGCTGCAACTGCTGCCTGCTTATGCCTGGGTGCAAAGGGCCAGGCAGGCCATCGAAGAGCTACATGGCAGGCGGCTGGGGCTGGCCGTAGGCCTTAGCGCCCTGCGCTATGGCGTATTTGCCACGCAGTACGTGCTGCTGATGTACGTGTTTGGCTATGGGCAGGGCGTGGCGGCTGCCCTGGCCATGACAGCCCTCATTTTTTTAGTCAAATCTCTCATCCCTTTTCTGGCAGTGGCAGAGCTGGGCGTGCGCGAGAGCCTGGCCATCATCGTAATGGGGGCGTTGAGCGTTACAGCAGCCACTGCTTTTTGCAGCACCTTTGTGCTCTACCTCTTCAATGTCATCCTGCCTGCCCTGCTGGGCCTGGTGTACGTGCTCAGGCTCAAATAAGGCCGGGCATCGCTTTTGCGGCGCAGCAGCCGCTGCCTGCCCCTGGGGCTTGTACATACTCATTATTATTGTATCTTAGTCGAAAAATCGCTTATGCTTGTCCGTTCTGCTTTATTGATTAGTGCAAGTCCACCGCAGGATGAAAAAATTGCTGGCCTGGTGGCCAAGCCCGAAGAGGTGGAAGCCTTGAAAAATGTACTGGTAGATGAAAAAATAGGTTTTTTTGGCAGGGTACAGTCCATGATTGAAGATGATGTGGGCAAAATCAAAGCGGAAATAGACCACTTTTTTGGCGCCAGAGAACACCATGAGTTGTTGTTGTTTTACCTCTCAGGTTTTGAGCTCATCAATGAAAAAGGAGAAATTTATTTTATCAACTCCCACACAGACCCCAACCGCCTGGAAGAAACGGCCCTGTCGGCTACTTACCTGAGACAAAAATTTAAGGAGTGCAAAGCCAGGCAGAAAGTCTTTGTGCTCGACTGCTACTCCCGCAATCCGCTTGATGAAAAGGACCGCCGGGAAAAAGAGCTGCGGCTCAAAAAATTTACGCGTGCCACCGGGGCCGTTGTACTTACCTCCCAGGATACGATGGAAACTGCCTATCGGGATGATGGGTCCCAGAACCCGGGCTTTACCGAAACCCTGGTTCAGGGCCTGAAAACCGGCGATGCCGACTTTGACGGCAGGGGATACATCACCGAGAATGAGCTCTTTCTCTATATTTACCAGCAGATGAATGCAAAGGGCACTGCGCCCAACCTGTTTTTAAGTACACCTGAAGCGGGGCCCCGCATCAAAATAGCCAAAAATATCAAATTCAGTACCTTGCCAGAAATGGCCAAGGAGCAAAGCTCCCTGGATTTCAGGCGCTTTATGCGACTTTGGAAAGGACGCAAGGAGGTCACAAATGCCAAAGAACTGGCCTCGCTCAGGGAGGTACTGAGTTATCAGCCCGAAATGATCTTCCTGCGCCGACTCGGCTGGGGGGTGCTCATTACCCTGGTGGTGGGCTCGGCAGGCAGCCTGCTGCTGAGCTTACCGCTGGACAAAGGCCTGCTGCTGGCTCTGTTGGTGTTCATTTCCCTGATGATTTATGCAGCCAGTAATTTTAAATACAGGGTGTGACAGGATGCAGGTGACAGG
>RFHT01000556.1 GCA_003696835.1 Bacteroidota bacterium | reverse complement strand
GAGGGGCCGGGGGGTGGTTGACAAAAACAAAGTTTCATGTATGCATGCTCCATGAAGGCACTATTGGGGTATTCCCCCTTTTTTGCAGCAGGTATATGCCGAATAGATACGCTTGATATTCAAAAAGTTAATGACTTGTCGGGCCCAGATGTTACAAAAACCGAAGGGCTTTTTTTGTTACTAAAGACGGAAAAAGCCTCCCTTATGCGTCTTCTAAGCAAATGAACCCACTTCACTAACACAAACAAAACGTATGAATTCCCACAATCAGATGGAGGGTTTCCTGTTTGAAGAAGCAGGATTCACAGCTCAGCTGTGCACCCGGGCGGAAAGTCTTTCCCTTGCTTACCAATTGCGTTATAAAGCCTACAGAAGTGTAGATGGCATACCCGAAAATTCCAGCGGTGAAGCCACTGACCAGTACGATTCACAAACCAATGCCCGTACCCACCTGTTGTGGTATGAGGGCAGGCCCGTGGCCAGCGTGAGGAGCCTCATCTGGTCGGACCGTTACGACTGGCAAAGCACTACCAGTGTGGACGCCTTTCGTCCCTTCATTGAGCAAAACCTGGGCCTTCAGCACCGGCTGCTGGAGTCGAACCGCTATGTGGTGGACCCCGATTTCAAGGGGCGAAAGTCCATTACGGCTCAGTATCTGCTGTTTCGCATACAAACTATGAGCTGCCTGTACGACAACTGCGCCTATGTGATCACAGCAGTGAGGCCCAAGCACCAGGCCTTTTACAAACGGTTGATGGGGTTTTATCCCATTTCGGATGAAATGCCCGTCGAAGGCTTTCAGTTTAAGGCCATGCTCCTGGCCACGCCCTACCGTTCGCGCCACCTGTTGGCCAGCAATGCTTCTATAGCCGGACTAAAGCTGGAAGATTACGAGCGCTATGCCGGTTATTTGTCCACTCCTGTACACGTACACTGATATGGCTGCGAAATCCACACAGGTAGATTGGCAGGAATATGCCCGCAAGTACGACATGCTGCTGGCCTACAATCCCTTTTATCAGCAGTTGCAGCAGGAGGTGTTGCAGTTGGTGGACCAATGGGAGATTGGTTCGGGCGAGCTCATCGCCGACCTGGGTGCAGGTACGGGCAATTACTCGCTGGCACTTGCCCGCCGTTTTCCGGGGGCACGTGTGCTACACATCGACAACAACCCGGCTATGAACGAGCTGGCACGCCAAAAGAAGGTCAGCCAACAGTTGGAAGGGCTGGAGATATGGGAGCAGGGAATTGAGGAGGTAGAGCTGGAGGAAAACAGCCTGCAGGGCCTGCTTTCCGTGCATGCCCTCTATGCCTTTCCCCATCCTCAAGACGCACTGAAGAAGGCTTACCGCTGGCTCAGGCCAGGAGGAAAAGGCGTGCTGGTGGACCCCGGCAGGGTGGTGAATGTGCGGCGGTGGCAACTGGCCATTGGCTGGCATCTGCTGCGCAGCTACGGCCCGGCCCGCACCCTGCGGATCATGCAAGATGGCAAAATCGTAAGCCGTCAAAACCGCTACATCCGCAGCATGCAAAAAAGAGGAGAACTATGGACCCACAGTCACGAAGAATTTTGTGATGCCGTAATGCAGGCTGGTTTTCGCATACTGGAATCCAGACTCTGCTTCAGAGGCCTGAGTGATCTGGTGGTGGTGTGCAAAAGTTGACAGATTTTTACCCAACGAACCAAATTAGTTACAGCCATGAAAGTAGCCGGCATTCTCGGTGGGCTGGGCCCCCAGTCCACAGCCTTGTTTTACGAGGAGATCATCCGATTGGCACAGGCCAGAAAAGAGGTATCATACCCCCGCATGATTATCAACAGCATGTCGGTGTGGGATTTTTCCAGCAAAATGAAAGACGAAACCCAGCTCATTGAACTGATGAGTAAAGGGATCGCCATGATAGAAAAACAGGTGGACTTCCTGGCCATGGTGTGCAATACCGCCCACAGCATCATACAGCCCCTGAGGGCTGCCACCCGGCTGCCCCTGCTGGCCATTCAGGAAGAGGTGGTGGCCAAGATCCGGGAGGATGGCCTCAAAAAAGTGGGCATTCTGGGTACGCAAATCACCACCACCAGCGGCATGTACCAGCAGGAGCTGGACAAGTACGGCATTGCTCATGAGGAACTGCCTGCCCGGATGCTGGAACCCTTTGACGATTTGATTTTTAATGAAATGCTGCATGGCAACTCTTACGCCATGATGCATCTCAAGCTGAAAGAATACGCTCAATTGCTCCATCGACAGGGATGTGAGGGGATTATACTCGGTTGTACCGAGTTTCCCCTCTTCCTTACTCAGCAGCACGTAGAGGTACCGCTTTACCCTTCTACCCAAATACTGGCAGCTTCGGTGATGAAGCACTGCCTGGAGGCATAGGGCGTTTCTTTGTTCATTTCCGGCCTCCCAGCGGCATATTGAGCGACAGCTTCAGTTGGTTGTGTTTGTTGAACAAATAGGAGAAACTGTTGCTGGTGGTAGCCTGGTCGGGAAAATCATTGGGCTTATTGCTTTGGCGGCTGAAGCTGAAAAGGTCGGTGGTGGCCTGCAGGTTGAATTTGCCAATGTCAAAGGCCACGCCTGTGAAGAGCTCAGCCCCCAGCTTGCTGTGGCTGCTTCCGAATTCCTCGCCACTGCCGGCGTAGTTGTCCTTGTTGTTGCTGCTGCCCAGGCCCAGGGGAACCCGAAGGCCAGAAATAAGCTGCACCTCCCGTCTCGGGCTGATGGGAGTAAAGAGGGCTACGCGTGGTGCCAGACAGGCCCACTGCTGGTTGAAGCTGTTGAATTCATTCTTAAAACCTGTATATTCAAAGCTGGCTTCGGCCCCTACCATCAGCTGAGACTGACAATTGCCAAAGCGCTGGCCAATAGGGTGCTGGTACTGCACCCCTGCGCATACGCCAAAATCCGCATCTTTGGCACCGCCAAAGCCGATGCTTCCTCCCACAAAAGGAGGCATGCCGCTGGTATCGTAGCTGGCAAAGGCGGGTACGGAGCCAGGATTTGAAAAGGGGGTAGCCACGGCCGTGCTGGTATCGGTTTGCAACACGGGCAGCGAAGAGGTCTGGGTAGGGGTAGTGGAGGAGGTAGAAGTCTTGGCAGGTGTGTTGGTTTTGGCCGGGGGTTGTTGCTCATCGGTGGCCTCAGTCTGCTGGGTAGTGGTTTTGGAGGGAGAAGAAACGGCCGATGAAGCGGTTTTGGCTGGCGTGCTGCTCTCTTCTTTTTGGGTGTCCTCACATTTGGGCAGCTTTTGCAGCTCCGATTTGAGTTGGAGCAATTCCCGCTTGATCTGTGCCTTCATCACTTTGCGGTAATAGCCTACCTCCATGCGGTTGCCGCCGTGGGCGCCCTGTATGTAGGGCCATTTGTGGCGAACAAATTTGCTGGGTCCCAGCATTTCTTCCATTCTGCCCAGGAAGTAAAACAGCTCATAAGCATGCCTGGCCAGGTAGTCGCGCAGCTGGTTGCGGTCGGAGGGTGGGGTTTCTTTGAGCAAATTTTTCAGCATGCTTTTGTTTTGCCCCACAAAATCTACCAGCAAATCGCTGGCAGGTAGTTTTTTTCCCGTATCCACATATTCGGCCAGCCAGGAGTAAATCTCCGAGTTGAGGTTGGCCTTGTACCACAGGTTGGCCGTATTGGCAGCCCAGCGGCTCATTTCACTGTAGCTGATGGCCAGCACCGCCCCAATGCCCAGGGACGAAGCACCCAGGCTGCCAGCTGCCAGTATATTGGCCAATCCCCCCACAATGGTACCCTCAGTCGTGGTTTTGGCTATGCCCCAGCCGTCAAAAGCCTGGTGCTCGGCCTTAAAGCGGTCGCTCCACTGGAGCATTTGCTCGACATATTCTTTGGTAAATCCGTTTTTATCGAGCTTTTCAATCAGACTTTCCAGTTCTTTGATCTGTTTTTCAACGGACTCTTTACATTTTTGGGCGGGTAAGATGGAATAAAAGAAGACAAGCGAAAGCAGGAGAAGTACTCTTTTAAACATATATATGGGATTATGCCATCACATATAGAACGGAAAATCCCTCAAAATACTATACCGGATTGATTTTTTACTAAAATTAATTATCCAGTCAAAAAAAAACCCGTCCAGAGACGGGCAAAAAAAAAAATGTTCTCTTTTATGATTTTCCACTGGCCTTTTTGGGGGCCATGATCATGATCATTCGCCTGCCTTCCATTTTGGGGGGCATTTCTATTTTGGCAATGTCATCCAGCTCATTGGCAAAGCGGGAAAGCATGTCCCTGCCGCGGTCCTTATAAATGATGTTCCGCCCTCTGAACTGCACATAAGCCTTGAGCTTGTTGCCTTCCGAGAGGAACTTCTGGGCGTGTTTGAGCTTGAAGTTGAAATCGTGGTCGTCGGTATTGGGGCCAAAGCGGATTTCCTTCATGACGACGGTATGCTGCTTAGCCTTGTTGGCTTTTTCCCGTTTTTTCTGCTCATACCTGAATTTGGAGTATTCAATAATACGGCAAACAGGCGGGTTTGCTTTGGGCGCAACCTGTACCAGGTCGAGCTCTCTTTCTTCTGCCATACGGATGGCATCAGCGGTTTTGTAGATGCCATCCTGGCCATCTTCCAGGCCTACCAGCCGGACCTCAGGAGCGCGAATTTCTCTGTTGATGCGATGAGGCCTTACTTCCCGTCTTCTGTTAAATGGTCTTCTGGGTCTTCTTTTTGCCAAATTAATTCTGTTTTTAAGTTAATTTCAAAATTGAATAAAATCAGGGATTGAATATACTCATTTTTTCCATATACACAAATCGGGCTGAGCCTATTCCAGCGATTTTGCCAATTTTTCCTTTAATTGGGTTACAAAACCGGAAAGGGGGAGCACGCCCTGATCTCCTTCTTTACGCTTGCGCACCGCTACGGTTTGGGCGGCGGCTTCTTTTTCGCCCACTATGAGCATATAGGGAAACTTGCCCACTTCGGCATCGCGTATTTTTTTACCAATTTTCTCATTGCGTTCGTCCACTGATACGCGTATGCCTGCCTCTTTGAGTACGTTTTTTACCTTGCGGGCATAATCTATGAATTTATCGGCTATGGGCAGCACGATGACCTGATCGGGAGCCAGCCAGAGGGGGAAGTCGCCGCCGGTGTGCTCAATGAGCACCGCCACGAAGCGCTCCAGCGAGCCGAAGGGGGCCCGGTGAATCATCACGGGGCGGTGGGGCTGGTTGTCGGCCCCTATGTATTCGAGTTGGAAGCGCTCAGGCAACTGATAATCCAACTGTATGGTGCCCAACTGCCACTCGCGGAAGAGGGCATCGCGCACCATAAAGTCGAGCTTGGGACCGTAAAAGGCAGCCTCACCGGGCTCCAGCACGATGTTCAGCCCTTTTTCCTGTGCAGCTTCTATGATGGCCTGCTCGGCTGCATCCCATTGTTCGGCAGAGCCAAAATACTTCTCGGGCTGCTCCGGGTCGCGCAGGGACACCTGGGCCTTGTAGTCCTGAAAGTCCAGCACCCGGAAGATGTACAGCACGATGTCGATCACCTTCATAAATTCCTCCTTCACCTGGTCGGGCCGGCAAAAGATGTGGGCATCGTCCTGGGTAAAGCCCCGCACGCGG
>RFHT01000555.1 GCA_003696835.1 Bacteroidota bacterium | reverse complement strand
CAAGCTACCGAGGAAGCGGAAAGAGGAAATGAAGGGGGAAAATAGCATCATACAAGCGTTTAAAAGACTACAGGCAGTGGGAAAATGGATCTTTAGGTTCCCGTCTTCCTAAGATGGCAATGATTTGAGAGAATTGCCAATTTCAGCCCGTTATTATGGGATGAATGGAAGGATGCCCTGCTGCCGCATCTGCCTGACCTGCCTGAGGCGGTCTCCCGCAAACCGCGGGGCAAAGGAGTGTTAGCTGTAACGATTGATGCCTTGCAGCAACACAGCAATCATATAATTTTTTAACTTGCAGCAATTCAATTTCATCTACCCCAAACCCCATTACCATGAGAAGAGATCGCCGGTTCAGGTATGATTGGGACCGCAAAGAGCAGGAAGGTCCTGAACGCCGCCGCCACCAGCGCCCTGATATTGGGCGCATGATCATCAAATGGCTTCCCTGGGCCATCGTTGCAGGTATTGCCCTGTTTTTTCTGGAGCGATGGCTGAAAGGATGAAGCTGCTGGCCAAGACATTTTTTGGGCTGGAGGCCGTGCTGGCCGATGAGCTGGAACAACTGGGAGCTAAAGAGGTGGTCCAGCACAAGCGTGCCGTGAGCTTTGCGGGCGACCAGGCCCTGATGTACCGTGCCAACCTGCATCTGCGCACGGCTCTGCGCATTTTGCAGCCCATACATGCGTTCGTTGCCCGCAACGAGCAGGCCCTGTACCGGGGCGTGCAGCAGGTCAACTGGGCGCGCTACCTGCACCCCAAAGGCACCCTGGCCGTGGACAGTGTGGTCAACTCTCCCTATTTCAAACATTCGCATTACGCCGCTCTCAAAACCAAAGATGCCATCGTCGATCAGTTTCGCAAAAAATTCGGTAAGCGCCCTTCGGTGGAGGTCGCCAACCCCACTTTGCGCATCAACCTGCACATTTCACAGGACCGCTGCAGCCTGTCGCTGGACAGCTCGGGCGACTCCCTGCACAAGCGGGGCTACCGCCTGGACAAAAACCCCGCTCCTCTCAACGAGGTGCTGGCAGCGGGCATGCTCAGGCTGGCGGGCTGGCAGGCCGACCGCCACTTTGTGGACCCCATGTGCGGCTCCGGCACCCTGCCCATTGAGGCGGCTATGATGGCCTACGGGGTGGCGCCAGGTCTGTACCGGCAGTTTGGCTTTATGAAATGGCCCGACTTTGACCGGCAGCTGTGGGACCAGCTGCTGCGGCAGGCCGGGCAGGAGGTGCAGCCTTATTTTGCCCACGAAATATGGGGCACCGACCAGTCGGAGCGCTTCATACAGATCGCCACGGATAACACCCGCCGCGCCCGGCTGAGGCGGGCCATAAAACTGGAGGTATGCAGCATGCAGGAGCTGCAGCCGCCGGAGGCTCCCGGCCTGGTAATGATCAACCCTCCTTACGGCGAGCGCCTCAAAGCCGACGACCTCACAGCCCTGTACAGCATGATAGGCGACCAGCTGAAACAACGCTTTGCCGGCTACGACGCCTGGGTGCTGAGCGCCAACAAGGAGGCCATGAAGCGCATCGGGCTGCGCGCATCGGTCAAAAAGGAGCTCTTCAATGGTCCGCTGGCCTGCCGCTTTCACAAGTTTGAGATGTACAGGGGCAAAGGGAAATAGCCAAAGGCAGCGAAATGGGGAAGTTTGTTGTTCAAATTCCTTTTCACCATCAATCCTACTCACGATGTACCAGCTTATTTTTCGCATGTTTATGCTGGGCCTGCCGCTGGCCTGGCTGGCCTGCGGCCAGCCAGCGGAGCCGGCCGGGGCGCAGCGCCCCAATTTTTTGATCATTCTCACCGACGACCAGGGCTATGCAGATGCTTCCTGCCTGGGAGCCAGCGATATGCGCACACCGGCCATCGACAGCCTGATGGCCGCGGGCATGCGGTTTACCAACTTTTACGCCAACTGTCCGGTTTGTTCTCCTACGCGCGCCTCCCTCATGAGCGGCCGCTACCCCGAGCTGGTGGGCGTACCGGGCGTGATACGCACCCATGCCGAAAACAGCTGGGGGTTTCTCGACCCCGAAGCACCCCTCATCTCCGAAGTGCTGCAGGCCCGGGGCTATCACACGGCCCTGGTGGGCAAGTGGCACCTGGGACTGGAGTCGCCCAACACCCCCAACGAAAGGGGCTTTGACCATTTTCACGGCTGGTTGGGCGATATGATGGATGATTATGTGCAAAAACGCCGGCATGGCATCAACTACCTGCGCCTCAACGCAGAGGAGATTGACCCGCCGGGCCACGCCACGGATTTGTTTACCCAATACGCCATCGACTACCTCAACAGCCGCAAAGGAGCGGAGGGGCCTTTTTTTCTGTGCCTCAACTACAACGCCCCCCACTTTCCGGTACAGCCGCCCCAGGAATGGGTAGAACGCGTACTGCAGCGCGAGGCAGGCATAGATACGACCCGGGCCCGCCTGGTAGCTTTTATTGAGCATACCGATGCGGGCATAGGCCGGGTGCTGCAGGCCCTGCGGGCCAATGGGCAGTACGACAACACCCTCGTGGTGTTTACCAGCGACAACGGCGGCCGCCTGGCCGACGGGGCCAACAACGGTCCCTGGCGGGATGGCAAGCAAAGTGTGTACGAAGGCGGCATACGGGTGCCTGCCTGTGTGGTGTGGCCCGATGTGGTGGCTGCCGGCAGTGTGACGGAGGAAGTGGCGCTGAGCATGGACCTCTACCCTACCCTGCTGGAGGCAGCCGGGCTGCCAGTGGAAGCTCCCATTGACGGGCGCAGCTTCCTGCCCTTGCTGCTGGGAAGACAGATGCAGGCGCCGCAGCGGCCCCTCTTTTTCAGCCGGCGCGAAGGCGGCATGCGCTATGGCGGCAAAACCATTGAGGCCGTGCGCCTGGGCAGCTGGAAACTGCTGCAAAACAGCCCCTTTGGCCCCAGGGAACTCTACGACCTGCAAACCGACCCCGCAGAACAACACAACCGCTTCGATTCCGAACCCGAACGGGCGCGCGAACTCAACCAACTGCTGATGCGCCACATACAGCGCCGGGGCCAGGTGCGATGGCAGAGGTGGTGACAGGATGCAGGATGCAGGTCACAGGT
>RFHT01000554.1 GCA_003696835.1 Bacteroidota bacterium | reverse complement strand
CTTTCATCAACCTTCAACAACATGAAAAAACTACTACTTCCCACCCTGGCCGTAGGTGTCATCTTATTTGTATGGCAGTTCCTTTCCTGGGCAGCCCTGAATATTCACGGGGCCGAGCAGCAGTACACCCCCAACCAGGAGGCCGTATTGCAGGTGTTGTCTGAGCAACTGGAAGCAGGCAGCTACTTTCTCCCCCAGGCGGCACCAGGCAGCACGGCTGATGAGCAGGAGGCGTTTATGAAAGAACATGCAGGCAAGCCCTGGGCCATTGTTCACTACCGGGAGGCCTTTGAGGTCAACATGGCTGCCAAACTGATCCGGGGCTTTGTCATCGACCTGGTGGCGGGCTTTCTGCTGGTATGGCTGCTGTCTCAGATGGCACAGGCCGACATGAAAAGGGCGGTGCTGGCTTCTTTGGCTGTGGGCTTTATGGCCTACCTCAGCATTCCCTACCTGAACAGCATCTGGTTTGAAGGCAATACCCTCGGGCACCTGGTAGATGCCATTGTTCCCTGGGGGCTATCCGGGCTGTTTCTGGGCTGGTGGATGAACCGCTAGCTGCAACATAGCCTGGGCTGAAGACCTTTGCTCCACCTGTCAAAGGCATATTTGGCAGGTGGGGTTGCCTTGCTATGCTCGTTGAGGAGGTAAGGCGGTCGGGATAGTGGAGCGGATTGTGATGTTGTATGGAACATTTGTACGAAAAAATCCATCTGAGAATTGGCGGTATGCGATTCTCAAATGGCGCAAGTTAACCTTTTGTAGTCTGGGGAAACTAACAAATGAAGGTGCTTTTTCTGGAGCACTTTCATGATCATGTTATACACTTAACCCTTCAGATTATGTTAGCACAAAGATTTTTTAGCATTGCCATTGCATTGGCGTTGTTCATTTCCAATGCACAAGCCCAGGTAAAGGCCGGTGGACTGCTGGGCCTTTCCGTTTCTTCGCTTAGCGTCAATCCCAATCCCTCTTCGGAGGAATACGGCAGCAAGCTGAGCCTGGCAGTGGGGGGAGTGGTTGAGCGCAAGTTTTCCGACAACATCGGTATAAGTGCGGAGCTGCTGGTGCTGGGAAAAGGAAATACCGTTACAGAGCGGGGCGATAAGGTGTTTTTTAAGTTGACCTACCTCGAGATTCCCATCATGTTGCGCTATTACTTCAGCCTACCCGGAGGGGTAGAACCCTTTGTAATGGCCGGTCCTACCGCAGGCTTTTTGTTGAGTGCCAAAGCCAAACTTAAGGGGGGTAACGCCATCAGCCAAAAAGATGAGACCAAGGGCATTGATGTGGGCCTTGGCATAGGAGGGGGTGCCCAGTACCCCATGAACGGCTTTACTCCTTATGCGATTTTGCGCTATGCGTTGGGCCTGGCCAACATCAACAACGACACCGATGACGGCACCACCGTGAAAAACCGGGGGCTGCTCATAGCCGTGGGGGTCATGCTGCCCATAGGGGAATGAGCCGAAGCGGGGGAGGCGGGCGTTAGTCCGCCTCCTCTGCCTTTTGCACCTGGGCGGGTGTATCCTGCTGCTTCCCGCTCTGTGCGCGGCTGGCCAGAACTGCAATTGCAGCCAAAGCAGTAAAGAGGGCCAGGTCCAGGCGCAGGGCCCCCAGGTGGTTGGGCACCCAGCCAAGCAGGGAGCCGATAAACAGCAGCTGCGCCACCAGGGTGGCCCACAGCAGCCAGCGCGCAGGGGGCGATGAGGTGTAGATAGCGGCAAAAATCATGGGCGCCATCAGGGAAGTGCCTGCAAAGCTGGTACGGGCCAGCATCACCAGTTCATCGCTGCTGAAGAGCGAAAAAATGTAGGCCAGCATGGCAAAAATAAAGATGGCCACTTTGGCCACGGTGAGCAGACGCCTGTCTTCCCCTTTGAGCAGGGAGCGCAGCTCAGAACCCAGGGCAAATATTTGGGAGTCGGCCGTGGAAATGGCTGCGGCAAACAGACCGATGATGACCACCGCCGCCAGCAATTGCGGCTGGTCCTGCACCAGAGCTTTGCTCAGAAAATCCTGGGTGCTGAGGTCGGGATACAATACAGCCCCGTACATGCCCACAAAAAGGGTAGGAAGGATCACCAGTATGGCAAAAGCACCCATACCCACGGCCATGCGCTTCAGGGCACGCTGGTCTTTCATGATGATGAGGCGGGTAGAAACTTGTGGCTGGGTATAGGGAATGGTGCCAATGGCGATAAAAGTGGCCAGAAAGAACTGAAAGGTAAACAGTCCCTTGGGGCCAGGTGTGGAGAGCAGGGCTTCATTTACCTTGCCCACTTCCTGAAACATGGCTTCCAGGCCGCCCAGCTCGCCCAGGCAATTGGCCCCTATGAGCCAGATGGCCAGCAGCAGCAAAATGCCCTGCAGGGTGTCGCTGTAGATGATGGCTTTCAGCCCGCCGGTTTCACTGTAGAGCAGCATCACCCCTACCATGATGAGGGCCCAGGCCCAGATGGGCAGGGTGTGGGGAAAAGCTCCGTCGAAAAAGATGGCTACCCCCCGGATCTGAATGGCCACGTAGGGAATGAGGAAGATGAAAGCACCCCCAAAGGTGATGTAGCCCGCCAGCGGGCTGCGGAAGCAATGGCTCATGAGGCCGGCCATGCCGTTAAAGCCCTTTTGCTGCGCCTTTTTTCGCAACTGGTGCCCAACCCAAATGATGCCAAATACCATCATCATATCGGCTACGGCCAGGAATATCCAGGCGCCAATGCCGTGCTGCCTGAAAAAATCGGGCATGCCCAGCAAGGTAAAGGTGCTGAACAGGGTGGCAGCAAAGGTAAAGAGCCCCAGCACTGCTCCCAGGTTGGCACCGGCAAACAAATAGCCTTTACTGCCCTGAACGGCGGTTTTGCGGGCACGCAGCGAAAAAAACACCAATGCTGCTACATAGATTATACCGACAATTAACAGTGTTTGTATCATCTGGCTTGTTGTTCATGAGGTTAAATAAATATGATGGAAGCTGGAAGGCAGTGCAGATGCCTTTAAGCTATTGATTAGCCACTGAGGGTAGGAAGACCAATTAGAACAAAGTTGGAGGAATGTGGCCCCCTGCATCCTACTCCTCCGGCATGACCAGGGTGCCCAGGTAAGTGAGCAGCAGCAGGACCACACAAACCAGTAAGCTCGTCCACAAGCTGTAGGGCATACCGGCCAGGGTGGGCGTATAGGTGTTGGGGGGAATGACCAGTGGGCTCAGGCACAGGGCGGTGACCAGTACGGCCGCAATTCGGATGAGGTCCCAGTAGCGTTTTTTCTGCTTAGCATCCATGAAAATAGGGTAAAAGTGAGGGAATTAAATTAAACAAAAAATGACAGACCGCTTCACACGAGGGGTTCCAGGGGGAGCCAGCACCTTTTTTGCCAGCTTTCAAGCCCTTTTTCGGCCAGTTGTACGCCTTTTGCCCCTTCGAGCAGGTTCCAGGGGAAGGGCTCATCCTGCACCACGTGGCGCAGAAACAATTCCCACTGTGTCTTAAAGGCGTTGTCATAGGCTTCCTGAGCAGGCACCTTGCTCCAGTCTTCATAAAAATTGATGGGTTGCTCCACATCGGGGTTCCACACGGGTTTGGGGGTATTGCCGTAGTGCTGGATATAGCAGTGGCGCAGGCCGGCCACAGCCGAGCCCTTTGTGCCGTCCACCTGCAGGGTGAGCAGGTCGTCGCGCCGCACCCTTACTGTCCAGGAAGAGTTGAAGTGGGCAATGATGCCTCCTTCCAGTTCAAAGGTGGCATAAGCCGCGTCGTCGGCTGTGCAGGCGTAAGCTTTGCCCGCCTCGTCTATGCGCTGGGGAATATGGGTGGCCCCCAGGCAGGAAACTGCCTGTACCGGCCCAAACAAATTGTCCAGTACGTACCGCCAGTGGCAGAGCATGTCCACGATGATGCCGCCGTCGTCTTCTTTGCGGTAGTTCCAGGAAGGCCGCTGCGCAGGGATGCTGTGGCCCTCAAATACCCAGTAGCCAAATTCCCCCCTTACGGAGAGAATTCTGCCAAAAAAGCCATTTTCTATCAATCGGCGAAGCTTGATGAGGCCCGGCAGCCAAAGCTTATCCTGCACCACCCCATGCTTGACCCCCGCTGCCTGTGCCCGCTGGTACAGGTCGAGGGCCTCTTCGGTGGAGGTGCCAGAGGGTTTTTCACAATAAATGTGCTTACCTGCCTCAATGGCCTGGGAAACGGCCGCATGCCGCCTGCCGGTAATTTGGGCATCAAAGTAAATTTGGTTGTGTTCATCGGCCAGGGCCTCTTCCAGGCGGGTAGTCATGCGGGAGATGCCGCTGCGTTGGCAAAGGGCTTCCAACTTGGCCGCATTTCGGCCCACCAGTACGGGTTCGGGCATGATGCTGCATTCGGGGCTGAGGCGCACCCCGCCCTGCTGGCGGATGGCGACAATGGAGCGAAGCAAATGCTGGTTGGTACCCATGCGGCCGGTAACGCCGTTCATGATGATACCGATCTTGTGTTCTTTCATAGTTCTTTTGGCGGAATGAGCAAATCAATGTGGTTACAGGCAACAATGGGCAGGATGTGCAGCTTCATAGGAACACCAAAATTGATGGAAAGCCCCAGCGGGTAGCCGGTATATTGAAGCATAGCCAGCAATTGTTGCTGAAGTTCAAATAGCTTAGTTGAAGCAGGGTGCTGGGGGACTGTCAGCAATTGAATAATGGCCTGGTCGGCTACGTACAAGTGATGACAAAACTCCAAAGGCATCTGCATTTCGGGCGCCTCTGTACAACTGACTACCTTCAGGGACCTGGCTTCCAGCTCAGCCCTGAGCAGTGCCTGATAAGCCGCCAGCTGCATGCCGGGGCCATATTTGTGGTACACAGCCCGGGCACTTTCCACCATCTGGCTGTACAGTTGCTGAAGGTATGTGGTTGTGAGCATCATGAAGTTAAAATCTTAAACGTGTTCCTTATATGCCTGCACAATTTGTTTGAGAAAAATTGCCTGATCCATGTTCCAGTAGTGCATGGAAAAGATTTCCACCTCGTGAAAGCCATCGAAGCCCGCATCTTCCACCCACTTGCGTATTTGCCGGATGTTGATACAACCCTCGCCCATGAGGCCACGGTCGTTGAGCAGGTCGCGTGTGGGCACCCGCCAGTCACATACATGAAAGGCAAAAAGGTGGGCGTTTTCTCCACATCGGGCAATCTGGTGCTCCAGTTCGGGGTCCCACCAGAGGTGGTACACATCCACAGCCACGCCCAGGTATGGCGACTTGATGGCCTCGGCCATTTCATTGGCCTGGCGCAGGGTGTTGATGGCTGAGCGGGTATCGGCGTACATGGGGTGCAGGGGTTCTATGGCCAGGCGTACACCCAGAGCCTGGGCGCGGGGCAAAATGGCTTCTATGCCGGCGCGTATTTGCTGCCTGGAACGTTCCAGCGACTGGCCGGGAGCTGCGCCACACACCAGTACCAGCAGGGGAGCCCCCAGGGCCGCAGCCTCATCCAGTGCGGCCAGGTTGTCATCTATGGCCGCCTGCCGCTTTTGGGCATCCGTATGCGGGAAAAACCCTCCCCGGCAATAGCTTACCACCTCCAGCCCGGCAGCGCGAATCCGTTCCCCGGCTTGCTGAGGGCCCTCCTCCGGGACGGCATCCCGCCATACAGTCATGCCCCCGATACTGGCATCGGCAAAGGCTTCCACCGCCCGGGCCAGGGGCCAGGGCCGGGTGGTAATGGTGTGCACACACAAGCGGGATAAATCCTTCATAGTGCTATTTCACACAGTTGAAAAACGCATAATACGGCTGCTCCTCCAGCATGCGCTGCAGATACAGCGCCAGCTCACGGGCGTGGTAATCACCCCACATGCTGGACTCCCCACAGGCCACCTTGTGGCCCTGTGGTACATGGTCCCAGCCGTTTGGCTGGTGATAGATGCTGTGCAGAATGAGGCCCTCGTGGGTGGACTCCCTGCTGAGATAGGGATCG
>RFHT01000553.1 GCA_003696835.1 Bacteroidota bacterium | reverse complement strand
GTTCGCAGGCGGCTGCGCCGCCTGCCCCGGAGAACTCTCCTCCTTTTCAAGGAGGAGTTGGAGGTGGTTAGTACATTTCATTGAAAATGAGCAACTTACGACAATTACAACAATAAAATTCCATTTTTTCGACATTTAATACTAAAAAGGAAATATTAAAAAATACCCACTTATAGGTATTGACTTAATATCTTTGAATGCATAATATTGAGTTTTATAAACAAATACACTACCCCATGAGCCATCCTGCACGACTCCTTCCAACCCTGCTACTCCTCTTCGGCCTTTTTTCTCCCCTTTTCGCTCAGTTTAGCGCCAGTATCCAACATGATGTCCCTTCATTTGGCCAACAGCTGGCCGTTGAGGGCCAGCGTGCACTCATAGGAGCACCCGCAGAACCCAGCCCAGCCGGTATGAGCGGGGCTGTATATGCCTACGAGTACGACGGCACCAACTGGGTTCAACGACAAAAGTTGAATGAAACGGGCACTTCTGCCGACAGCCTCTTTGGCAGCGGCATCGCCCTGCATGGAAGCTGGGCTTTGATAAACGGCCAGGGGCAAAGCGCCTGGATGTACCACTATGAGGACAGTAGTTGGGTACTGCGGCAGGTGCTGCAGCCCGATTCCGGGGGCTTTTCGCAGCAAATTGCCCTGTATGCAGATATGGCTATACTTACGGCTCAGCATGCCGGAGCCGATACGAGCTGGAGTAGGCTGGTGTATTACCGGCTGGAGGAGGGAGTATGGGTAAAAAAACAGCAGATACCTGCACCAGAGGGGGAATATTCCTACGGGCAAATGGTCGCCCTGCAGCATGACCGCCTGGTTGTTGGATCCCCCACTGAGCAACGGGCTTATCTCTACCAACTGAGCGATAGTCTCTGGCAACTCACACAAACTATAGCCGATACAAGCGGGGGAGAAAGCTGGGGCATTTCCCTTTCACTATACGACGACTGGCTGGCCATTGCCCACCAAAACAGTTGCCAGCTTTTCCATTATTCCGATGGAGCATTTGAGTGGGTGCAGGCCGTGGAAGCACCTGCCGCACCTATCTATCACCCCCTAGAGGTAGCTCTGCGCAATGGCATACTAGCAGTGGCCAACTATGCCTACAACGACGCTGAGGGCGGCCTTTATCTATACCACTACAATGGACACCGATGGGGAGGCCAACAATTCTACGCCGGTATGCAGGCTGGGGAAGGAATGGGTTTCAGCCTGGCATGGAGTGAGCATCAACTTTGGGCGGGCAGCCGGAATGGCCAAAAGGTACAATTGCTCAACCGTCCCCAAACTCCATACTTTGTGAGTGCGGCCAGCGGGCAGGGGCCGGGCTCCCTCTATGAGGTGGTTGCCAATGCCCCGGAGGGAGCAGTGGTATTCTTCGATCTGGCTTTGCTGGGAGATACCCTTACCCTGGACCAGGGGCCGGTAAGCATCGGCAGGCACATACAGCTGAAAGCTCCTGCCCATGAAAGCGTAGTCATCAGGGGAAATGCGCAGCTGTTTTCCATCGACCCTGCGGCCGAGGTGTATATGGAAGGCCTCATACTCCAAAACGGGCAGGCCGCCCAGGGAGGTGCTATATGGAACGCGGGCCGACTGGAAGTAAACAGGTGTACATTCAGGGCCAATGAAGCTGAAAAAGGCGGGGCCATTGGCAATGCAGGGGTGCTGCTCGTCAGAAATTGTCTCTTTTATGAAAACACAGCCAGCCAGCAGGGCGGCAGCCTCTACAGCGAAGGCATCATAGATATTACCGATTCCTGGCTGCACCACAGCCAGGCGCCCAGGGGGGGAGCGGTGTTCAGTTCTGCTCCCATGACCCTCTACGGCACTACCATCAGCCATTCTTTGGCCACCGAGGGAGGGGGCATCTATGGTACCGACAGCCTGCGCATCACCAATTGTACCTTTTCGCTGAACGCTGCTCAAAGAGGGGGTGGCATATATTTTAATGCCAACTTCTTGCTCATACGCAGCTGTACCATAGCGGCAAATACGGCCCATTTGTGGGGTGGCGGGCTGGCCTTTCACCATGATGACACCTTCTTTTTCACCCAAAACACCCTCATAGCCAACAATGAAGCCCCGGAGTCACCCGACATGTACATACCGGGGGGGGAGTGGTTCTCGCTGGGACATAACCTCTTAGGAAAATTTACAACGGGAAGCCCCAACGCCATGCCCTCCGACACCATCGGCACCCTCAGTCAACCCATTGAGCCCTACCTGGACAGCCTCCGGGACAACGGCGGCCCTACGCCCACCATCGGCCTGTTTTACTGCAGCCCGGCACGCGACAAGGGAAATGCCGACGGCCTGGCCTTCGACCAGCGCGGCCAGCCGCGCGAGGCCGCAGCAGACATAGGGGCATTTGAGGGGTTCAATACCAGCGACTCCGGCACGCTGGTGTCAAATACCAACTCCTCCGGGCCCGGATCATTTTCGTATGCGGTGGCCCATGCACAGGCGGGCGATACCATTCGTTTTGATTTTTGCCTGGCCGACCAGCATATTGTGTTGGACTCCTCCACCCTGCACCTCAAAAACGGCATGGTCATTATGGCCCAGGCTGAGAGCCCCACCCATATCGTGATTCCCCAGCGCTCAACACCTGCCTTTGTGGTCAATCAAGGCGATACGGCCAGCTTCATGCATCTCACCTTTTCCACCACAGCCATAGAAGCCCCCCTGTTTACCAATTACGGCTCGCTCACTGTGGCCCATTGTGAATTTTCGGGCAGCCTGGGGCCCCGTGGCAGTCTGTTTCAGGATCAGGGGGACTTTTTTCTCCTCAAAAGCACCTACCTTCACCACCTTACCGCCCGGGGCCTGCCGCCTCTACAACTGGCTTCCTCCAGGGTGCGCATAGCTTACTGTACCTTTGAGCAGGATTCATCCAGTACTTATTTGGTGGAATTGGCCGATTCCACCCTGGCCGAAATTCAGGCCTGTGCGGTGCGCGGGCAGCAGCATGGGTTTCTCAACAACCGCAGCGAGTGCATACTGGAGCAATGCAGCTTTGAATCCAATGAAAATGGCCTCTTTGCCCTGCTGCACAACAGCGGTATCATTAGCATGGACAGCGCTTCATTCACCAACAATAACCAACAGCACCCTACCCCCTTCAGCATCATTGAGAATGAGGGCCTGCTGGAAATTTGCAATTCTCTTTTCCAGGGCAATGAATCTTTTCTCTCTGGTGGGGTAATTCGCTCCATGGATACGCTCCTGATAGCGGGCTGCCACTTTCTGGAAAACCGCGCCCGAAGTGAAAATGCCGATGGGGGAGCCATTTGGAATGAAGGCTATACGAGTATCACCAACACGCATTTTGAACGCCAGGTGGCGGGCAATCGGGGGGGGGGCCTGGCCCTTTTTGGCCCTGCCAGCCTGAGCGAATGTAATTTTACCCAAAATAAAGCCTTTACCGGCGGAGCGATGTATGCCAGCGACAGCCTCATGGCAGAAAATTGCATTTTCTCTATCAACGGCTATTTTCTTGGAGAACAACAATACGGCTATCAGTGGCAGGGAGGGGCTGCCACCCTGGGAGGAGCGGCCACTTTCACCAACTGCTGGTTTGAAAACAACGAAGCCGAAGAGGGAAACGCCATTTTTGTACAACCTCACAGCCGGGGCAACAGCATTCAAAGCTGTACCTTCTGGGATCACGGCCGAACCGGCACGGGCGTGGTGCTGGTCCAGGGTGGCCTTCGCATCAACAACAGCAGCTTTTTTGCCAGCTTTGTGCCGGCGGTACGCGCACAGCCTTCGGGCCAGATTACCCTTACCAACAACACCTTCACCATCAACGAAATTGCCCTGCTCAATGAGGGCAGTATGCGCCTGCAAAATAACCTCATAGCCGAAAACTGGACCCATGACCTGGCACCGGGCACACAGCCCTACGAGTCTGACGGCTACAACCTCATCGGCATGCTAGAGGAGGGGGCCCCCTTTCAGGCTACTTCTACGGACCTCACCGGAAGTTTGGCACAGCCGCTGAACCCCCTCTTGGGCCAACCCGAATTTGAGCGTCCCTACAAGGCCTTTGCCCCCCTGCTGGAGGGAAGCCCGGCCATCAATGTCGGCAACAGTGCAGGGGAAGCCTTCGACCAGCGGGGCCTGCCCCGCGATGCCCGGCCAGACATAGGCGCTTATGAATACAACGCCACCTGGAACTGTGTCTTTTCTTTTGTAGAAGCCGACACGCCCGGCATCTGCGACCCCGCTACCCAAACCTATATTCAGCCCATCCGGCTGTACTACCTCAATGCTCCTGCTTCGGGCAGCCTGCTGCTTGCCCTCACAAGCCCCACCTATGCCGATACCCTGCTGCTGCCCGTAGGGCAGGACTCCGTGCTGCTCACCCTCCCGGTGGGCAGCGGCACCTACCACCTGCAAGGCTGGTTTACTGATTCTGTGCAATGTGCTTTTGAGCAACACGACTTTTTTACGGCTCCCGAAGCTTGTGGCCAGCCTGAGCCCCAGCTGCTTTACCGCATCAACGTCGGCGGCATAGAGCTGCCCGATTCGCTGCTCAACTGGAGCCCTGACAAAGAGCAATCCCCCTCTCCCTACGTCAATGCCGCTACCTCCAACAATACCACTGGCTGGGACCAGGACCAAAACATCGACAATCCCACTCAGGCTCCCACTCAGATGCTGGGTACCCACCGCTGGGACGGCCCCTGGGGAGAAGAAATGAAGTGGAGCTTTCCCGTGAATAATGGCGACTACCTTATCCATCTCTATTTTGCCGAAATCAAAACCCAAAGTGCCTATGCCGGTGCCCGTGTGTTTGATGTATGGGTGGAAGACAGCCTGATGCTGAACGACCTGGACGTATATGGGGCCGTGGGCTTCCGGGCAGCCCTGCAGCATACTCTGGAGGTAAATGTACAGGACGAGCTGCTCGAAATTGAGCTGCGACGCGTGGCCGGCAATCCCATGATCAGTGGTATTGAGGTGTTCGGCCACGAGGGGGCCTTCCGCCTGGCGCCACCCGTGACTGATTTTGAGCTCTACCCCAATCCGGTGGAGGATGTGCTCACCCTGCACGCTCCCTGGCAGGGCGAGGCCCTCATCATCATCCACAACCTCATGGGCCAGCGGGTGTATGAAAGCCGCCAGCAACTGCGGCCCAAACAGCAGCTGCACATTGGCCAACTTCCCAAAGGCAGCTACCAGCTTTGGATTCAGCAGGGAAATAAAAGGGCACAGATGCGATTTGTAAAGCAGTAAAGCAGAATAAATTGCCTAAATTTAGTCCCCAAATAGATGAGCTTTAATGAAATAAATATGCGAAATCTATGCTCTAATGTACACTTAGCCGTGGCGGCTGTCATGCTCTTTTTGGGCGGAGGATGCCAGGAGGATCTGAGCAATGATTTTTCGGTGCCCGTGGTACACACTGGCGAAGTAACAAAGGTGAGCGAAGGCAAGGCCCTGTTTACAGGTAAATTGGTACAACTGGGCAATAATGAGGTGGTCAATCATGGGTTTGTGTGGGGAGTAGAGCCGGGCCCGACTATCAAAAATTCGGCTGTATTTTTGGGCAGGCCAAAAGGGGAAGGGGTGTTTTCCAAAGAAGTGACCAGTGATATGTACGAGGGCCGTCAGTATCATGTGCGGGCCTTTGTACAGACCAATGCTCTCACTGTTTACGGCAATGACGTATTGTTTACCAGTATGGGAAGTAGCAGGCCGAAAATTTTGTCCTTTAGTCCTGAACAGGGGACAGACGGCACTGAAGTACAGCTTACCGGCAAAGGCTTCAGCAATGATCCCGCGGGCAATAAGGTATGGCTGGGCGATGCCAATGCCAGTGTGCTTGCGGCTAGTGATAGCCTGCTGATGGTCAAGCTGGGCAGCCTGACTTTTTCGGGCAGGTTTCCATTCAGGGTGGAGGTAGCAGGCCTACAAGACACCTCCGAGGCGTTGTTTGAAGTAATTGGGCCCGTCATAGACAGCATTTCTCCTCAAAGGGGTTTACCCAGAGAGACTGTTAGAATCTATGGCAAAAACTTTAGTGAGGTACCACACGAAAACCGGGTTCAATTTTTGATCCCCAGGCAGCGTTTTCACCAAGCAACGGTATTAAGTGCCACACCCGAACAACTTGTGGTAAAGGTGCCCGACCTCAAAGCCCATCAAACAGATCAATGGGAGGTGCGGGTGTCCGTACCAACTCATCAGAAAACCGCCATTTCTCCTCAGCACTTTACCCTACTAAACGCAACTATCCACCGCTTTTCACCTACTCATGGCCTGGGTGGGACGGTGGTCAAAATTTATGGTGAAAATTTTGGTATCGACCCCACGACCATCAATGTACTTCTGGGCGTTACGCATATGGAGGTATTACTGGCCACCAATGACAGCATTTATGCCAGAGTTCCCTATGATGTTTACGGTACAAGGTCAAATGATATTTTTCGGCCTATAAAAGTTTTGACCATTACCAATACCACTACCCTCTTTCAAAAATTCAGGGTAGAGTATGCCTTTCAGGCATTTGCCTATTTTCCTGGCATGATTATGTGTGGCTTAGTAGGCGCAACCGACGGCAGGCTGGGGTACTTTGGCGCAGGTGCCATCTCTGGCTGGTATGCTTACAATCCCAGATCCGGGCGGTGGACTCAGAAGGCCAGTTGGCCTGGCATTTCTCGCCAATATGCTACCGCAACAGAGGCAAATGGGGTGATATACGTTGGGCTGGGGGTTAGATCCTTCGGCCAATTGCACAGTGACTTTTGGGCCTACTATCCTCAGCGAGACCAGTGGGAGCAACTAGCGCCCTTTCCCGTGGGCCGCTTTGATGCAGTAAGCTTTTCTATTGATGGAAAGGTATTCGTAGGTATGGGAGAAGGGGTGGGGCGTTATACAGATATATGGAAATATGACCCTGCGGTGGGAATATGGTCGCGTTGTGCCGATTTTCCGGGAGAGCCCAGGGACTATGCGACAGCATTTACCGTCAACGGAAAAGCCTACGTTGGGCTTGGTTACCAGAAAAGAGACCTCTGGCAATATGACCCCCAACTTGACCAATGGACACAAGTAGGTGATAGTCCTGTTGTCAGTCATAGGCAGCCCTCATTTACATTGAATGGGAAAGTGTATATTCCAGGTCAAGGTAACAGTACTTATGGGCCTAGTTTTTGGGAATACGATCCTGTAAATGATAGCTGGAGACGCCTACCCAATATCATCATCACTTCCTCAAATGGCAATATACTGACCCAGTATAATCGTTCGGTACAGGCAGCATGGAGCATAGATGGCTATGGCTACCTCGTCAGTCCCAACTCTGGGGGCTCAAATTGCAGCCGTTTCCTCATTCGTTACAACCCTAACTTGTAATAATATGCATACCTATTTGTGGCTTAGTTGCTCGCTCTTTGGCCTCCTCTGTGGAAACATTTGCCTGCCCCTGCAAGGGCAAAGCTTGCTCAGGGCCTCGATACAAATGGACTTTGCAACAGGCTTTAGCTATCCGCTGGGGCCAGCTATGTACCGGGAAGGCGACCTTGAAACGCCTTCTTTGCTTTACAACATGGACCTTGGCGGGTCTTATAGTGGGGAAGTGCAGCTGTACATACACCCGCTGGTATCGGCAGGGCTGGGGATTGGGCAGGCCTACTTCAGCTCATGGAAATCGCCCACAGGAGAAGCCCCCCCAAAGTACATAGACCCCCGCCTGCTTTTTGTCAGCATTTACCCCATTGTCCAGTTCAATTCTCCTTTTCGCGCCTATGGCATCTGGAACCGCCTTCAGTTGGGTGTACAACTGAGGCCCACATTGAACGTGATGCACACCCAAACAAAGCTCAGCATGCTGGATGTGCGCGGCGCGACAGGCAGGCCCGAGGGTATATTCCCCAGAAAAGAAACCCATGCAGGCCCGGGCATACAACTCTATCTGCGCTCGGCTTATGCTGTCAACTGGCTCTATGGCTTTTCTCTCAAAGCAGGTGCTGAGTTCATACGGGCGCCTGGCCTGCTGTATTTGGAGGACTGGTCGCGTTATCTTTCAGTTCAGTTGGGCATATTTCTGAGGTTGTATCAAATCAAACGGTATTACTATGAATAACCCCCTACTCCCTGCCAGTTGTAAACTCCTGAGCCTGCTGTTGGCAGGCCTTTGGTCGTTGGCTCTGCCTGCACAGGAAAACCGAAAGCTGGGTACCGACGAGATTTTTTACAGCATAGCTATTAGCCCCGACTCTACCCTACTGGCCGCTGCCGGGCAGCAGGGCGTACAATTGTGGAACTGGCAGCAGGGCAGCAAGCTAGCCCAGCTTGAGGATGCGCCCTGTACGACCCTGGCTTATGCACACGGCATTCACTACCTGGCTACGGGCAACCAACAGGGGCAAATCAGGATGTGGGATACCCGCTCCCGACAATTATTGTGGACTCAAACTCCCGCCAGTGGGGTCATTACCTGCATGGCGTTCAGTCATGACGACCAGTGGGTGGCCCTGGGCAGTACCGACCAGCACATTTATGTACTGCACGTACAAAGCGGCCAGCTCAAAACCCGCCTGCAAGGCCATCAGGACGACGTGCTGGCATTGGATTTTGCTCCCGATGGCCGCATACTGGCCAGCGGAGGAGCCGACCAAAGCCTGAAGTTATGGGATGTTGGCACAGGCGAGTTGCTACATACCATTCCCAGCCAGCAGGGCTGGATACACGACCTCACTTACAGTACCGATGGCACCCGTCTTCTTTCCTCTGGCGACAAAGGCAGGCTCATGGTATGGAAGGTGGACCCAAACGCCTACCTGCTCCCCCTTACCAATTTGCACAAAAGTATGGGCTGGCTGCTGAGTGTCAGCTTTGAGCATCCTGGCAAAAATGTATATGGCACAGCAGGCCAAAGTGGAAAATTGTTTATTTTTCACCCTTATGGCTACTACGCCTACAGGGGAAACAGCCTAATTCACGACTTTTGTTTCCTGCCCCGCAATGAGGACAACACGATACAGGTGGCCATCGCCACAAGGGGCGAAGGCATACTGCTGCTCCATGCCACTCAAATGAAATCATATTACTAAGGATTAGGCTCGTATTCCCATAGCTCGGAGGTACGACTTCGATTCTCCAACACCCCTCCCCCCACATACATGCGGCCGCTTTCAACCCAAGTGGCACACCCATAGCGCGTACTGCCGCCGAAGTAATCATAAAAGCTCCAGCTATCAGAAGCATGGTCATATACATATATATTCCTTTCAAGCCTGTGTCCTACTAAGGCGTAGGCATTACCCTGAAATACCTGTATCCGCATCCCCGCACTATAACGGGGCAGGTCTCCCATCCTTTGCCATTGGTCTAACTCAGGCTTGTACTGCCAGCATTCTCCATCAAACCTGTCTCCCATCATCCCAATTACGTAGCCTGCTCCCCCTATACTGAATCCTACTTCTGGTGCATGGTATAGGCCATCAAACTGAAAGGTGGGCCCGGCCACCCAGCGGGCCTGGGCGGCATCGTACTTCCAGAACCCTTGCTCCCCATTGAGGTAGTTCAGCACATAGCCCTCTCCATTGAGTTCAAAAGCGACCTTTTTGCCTTTTGGGCCCGGGATGTCCGCCAGTCTTTGCCAACTGTTGTTGGCTGCATGATACTGCCAGAAGTCGTTCAGAAAGTGTCCGTTATTGCTTCCTCCTCCTATGTAGGCATATTCTCCTATGGTAAAGGCAAAAGCCTGCTGGCGTTCCTCTCCGGGAAGGCTGCTCACCCAACTCCAGTTGCTTGTGGCGGATGAATAGGTCCAAAAATCCTTCACATTGCCTCCGTTACCATTTCCAAGCCCCATAAAGACCCGCCCCTCCAGCACAAATGCGATAGCACCACTTAATGCCAGGGGCAGGTCGGGCTTTTGCACCCATTTATTCAGGGTAAGTAGCATCTGGCTTTGGGTGGTGTTCCCAAATATCTCCAGAGACAAAGGGAAGCGGCGGCGTTGATAGGGCCCTTCAGGCACTTTTACCTTCAAGGCATCCACTGAGGCATCTACTACCTCGGCCTGCCTGATGTCAAACATTACGTGATTTTGGCCCGGAAGGGGATGGAAGTTCAAGCCGGTAATGGTGAGGGTATCTCCTAGCTGCAGTTTTTCACTTGAGAGGGCGAGAATTTGAGGGGGTAAAATGCGGAATTTTTCCTCTGCGCTATCTGTGCTAAGGCGCCGCTCTACCATTACCGTAGCGGGGCTATGGTCCAGCTCCGGCGGGATTCTGGCCTGCAGCCAGTCGGTGTTTCCATCCAATATTTCGCTCTCTTTTCCCCCTATCAATACCTTATTGTACTCTAGACGTTCGTCGAAGCGTTTTCCCCGGATGGTAAGCAAGGTAGAAAAATTTCCCTCTGTGGGCTCAATACTGCTAACTTCCGGGCCGATCAGTTTAAACATTCGACTGCTGGTAGCTTCTCCGTGTCCAGGGCTTACCACCTTGATAGGTACACTGTCGCCCTGTGCACCTTCAGGCACAATGCAGGTCAGTTGTATCCCGTCTTTGGCGCTCACAATTTTCATAAACTCGCCGCCCATATAGGCCCGTATGAGACTTTGGTTTTCGCCAAAATTTCTTCCATAAATGTAGAGCGTATCCCCCCAGGTACCCATGAGGGGCTCAAAGCGTTCTATCACGATGTGGTTGCTGCCGCCAGACCGAAACCTGACCGGGGCTGCATAGACCAGCCGCTCCGCCGTACGGGCGTAGGCCCGTACATAGTAGGTTAAGCCAGGCTTCAGTTCTGTTATCACAAAGCTAAATTCGCCTTCGGTGGTAGCCTTTCCCAAAGACCCATGCCCATCATTGGGCAGGGCTGGCGACTCCAGCCGGCTCCATACAAAGCCGTGATCGGTTACCGGCTCACTACCCAGATTGAGGATGCGCCCCCGTACTGTTACGGAATTTTCTGTAATATCAAACATTTTAAGGGTCTCCAAAACGGGGAATGCCTCAGAGTTAAAGGGGTTTTTGTTCAGGTTACAAGCCCCAAAAAGTACAGAAACCAGCAGTAGTCCAATGTGTGCATATCGTATTTTCATCATGCCTATTTGTAGTAAATACCCAATACGGAAGAAAATAAATACGTGTGGTAGCGCAGCCCCAGTTCATTGTCAATCACTCCCTTAAACCCAGTGGTCACTCCGGCCCGCACAGCCCAATCCACAGTAAAGCGGCCCCATACATCTCGCGTGATGCCGCCCCCTGCCCACACCCCCCATTGCTCATCTCTGAGGTCGAAATACACAGGCTGGCGCTGCATATATACCTCATTGCCAAGCGTCTCAGTAATAAGCCATATATTGATTTGCTTATACGGAAGCAGGGCGTAAGACAAGCCTCCTGACAGGTAAGGTGAAATACGAGACTTCAAAAAATCATAACGCAGGCCAAAAGAAAGGCTGATGGCGCTATAGTCGATAAATAAATCCTGATTTTCGATGCCCTTTAACACATCGCGTGTGTAGCGGCTGTAAAAACTCATGGGCAAATAGCGAAGCTCCAGCTCAGTAGAAAAAAACTTGGTCAAACGCGGATAGCCAAACTGCATAGAAACCCCGGGGAAAAGGGCCACGGATGAACCAAATTGGGTGTTTGTCAGGGGGTCGTTGGCAATGGAACGCACGAATTTGGGGAAATATAACCGTCCCAAAGTCAGCCCACCACGCAACCCGGGGCGGATAGTTAGCCAGGGTTTGTTGGTTTTGTACACCATATATGGGCGCTCCATGCACTCGTGATACATCATAAATAAGCGCAGCAGCCCTTTTTCATTCAGCCTCGGCCCCATTTTTACATTTTGGATACTCAATTCATTAACAATCAGTTCACAATCCTCCATCAGCTTCCACAACTGTGTCAAATATTGGGGATCCCGCTGCAAATAAGTAATTTCGTGCCGTTTTACTTCTTTTTCTACTTTCTCCAGCTTCACCAACTTCCCTTCTCTGGATTCAGCAAAGAAGGTCCCTTTGTACTTGTACAAACTCACTTTTCCTTTTAGTAAACACTCTGCAAACACCATGAGTGAATCGCCTGCTTTTTCTATCTTTTTGCTTTCAAAGCGGTCGCCCTCTGCAAACCCATAAGCGCGAACATCTCCGGGCAAAATGAGCCTGGCTTCCAGATAGGCGTTTTCCTTAAAGCGGCATTGCTTAAAAAGCTTATTGCCCCCCGAATAAAGCGCCAGGCCTGACAAGCTATCTCCCGAATGTGTAATGATATAGGCAGGTTCATACAAACCCTGCCCCCGTACAGGGAAAAAACTACACAAAAAACAAAGTGTTGCCAAATAGTAGCGGAAACGCATTATATCAACTGTTCATTAATTTTTTTTAAACAAAAAAATAGCCAACTATACAAATTTAGAAAATCAATCATTATCTGGCAACATATTCTAAAATATCCCCCAGCCCCTACCCTATTGCAAATGTGCCTGCTTTTGTGCTAACTTGGGGGGTAATAGAAATGCTTCAACCCTACGTTATGATGAAATTTACCCTCCTCTGCTGCAGACTGCTGCTGATGGCCCTGCCGACCAGCCTGCAGGCACAAAAGCAAGCCCCAATCGACAAAAACAAGCAGGCCGTTATCGCCTCCATCGACAGCAAATACGCCGAGCTGACCCAGCTGAGCGACAAAATCTGGTCCTACGAAGAGGTAGCCTTTCAGGAAAAACAGTCGGCTGAGGCCCTGGCGGCCTATGCCGAAGCTCAGGGCTTTCGGGTAAAGCGGGGCGTGGGCGAAATCCCCACGGCCTTTGTGGCCGAGTATGGCTCTGGCTCGCCGGTAATCGGCATTTTGGGCGAGTTTGACGCCCTGCCCGGCCTTTCGCAGCAAACCGTGCCCTACAAGGCGCCCCTCAACCCCGGCTCGGCCGGCCACGGCTGTGGCCACAACCTCTTCGGCGTGGCTTCTCTGGGAGCGGCCACCGCCATTAAGGAACTCATTGAAGCGGGCCAACTCAAGGGCACCATCCGCTTTTATGGCACCCCTGCCGAAGAAAAATTCTTCGGCAAGCTCTGGATGATTCGCGCAGGCCTCTTCGACGATGTGGATGTGGTCATGGACTGGCACCCCAGTGCCGAAACTAAAGCCGACGTGCAGAGCTCCCTGGCCCTGGTGGACTTCATGGTCGAATTTTACGGCCAGGCCGCCCACGCCTCCGGCGACCCCTGGAACGGCCGCTCTGCCGGCGACGCCCTGGAGCTCTACACCACCGGCATCAACTACTACCGCGAGCACGTCAAACCCACCGTGCGCATCCACTACCACATACAGGATGCCGGCAAGGTGGTAAACGTGGTGCCCGACTACGCCCGCATTTGGGTACGCGTGCGCGACACCAAACGCGAAGGCATGCAGAAGGTGTGGAAACAGGTGGAACGCATGGCCGAAGGCGCCGCCATCATGGCCAATGTCACCCACAAGGTTTCCCTCATTTCGGGCATACACGAGGTGCTGGTCAACCGCACAGGCGCCGCTCGCCTGCAGCAAAACCTCGAATACCTGGGGCCCATTACCTATACCGAAGAAGAACAGGAATTTGCCCGCAAAATTCAGGAAGCCACTGGCTCGGAAGTGGTGGGCATAGAGTCCAAAATCGAGCCGCTGGAGGAAACCCTGGAGCACCCCATGGGCGGCTCTACCGATGTGGGCGACGTGAGCTACGTGGTACCCACCATCCGGCTGCGCGCCACCACCGCCCCCAAAGGCACGCCCTGGCACTCCTGGGCCGTGGTAGCCTGCGGCGGCATGTCCATTGGCCACAAGGGCATGGCCTATGCCGCCAAAGCCCTGGGCATGACCATGGTCGATTTGTTTACCGATGCAGAACTGCGCCGCCAGATTCGCGCTGAATTTGAAGAACGCAAAGGCGAGTACGAATACAAGGGCATGATTCCCGAAGGACCGCCCCCCCTCAACACTGGCTACTAACCCCAGGCGATATGCAGGACATGCTGGTAAAACTGTACGAACTGCCCGACGCCCGCCAGCTCACTGAGCGCCTGGCCACACAGGGCATTGCCATACGCCCGGCCCTGGCCGCCGAAAAGCAGCTGGTAGAACAATGGATACAGCGGGAATTTGGCGCCGGCTGGGCCAGCGAGGCCTCGGTGTGTTTTTCCCGCCAGCCCGTGAGCTGCATACTGGCGCTGGAAGGACAGCAGATCCTGGGCTTTGGCTGCTATGAAACGGCATACCGCAATTTTTTTGGGCCCACGGGCGTGCTGCCCCAGCAGCGCGGAAGGGGCATCGGCAAGGCCCTGCTGCTACACTGCCTGCATGCCATGAAGGCCCTGGGCTATGGCTATGCCATCATAGGCGGCGTGGGCCCGGCCGACTTCTACCGCAAGGCGGTGGGCGCCACCCTCATCCCCGGCTCTGATCCCGGTATCTACCGCGGCCTGCTCAGAGGGGAGGAGGTTGATTAGCCACTGAGAGGACCCGATTGCGCAATTTGATTCGTGAAATTCGAGGCATTAACAAGCAGTATGGCATTCATCCTGGCTGGAAATTAGCCTTCATTCCCATTTGCATCCTGCCACGAAATCCTGCATCTTGCACCAACACAAAAATCAGACATGAATCATTTACCCAGTTCAAAAACTATCCTCCAGCTGCTTGCTGGCTGTGCGTTTGTACTGGCCGCCTGCGGGCCTGCCGCAGAGACAGACAAGAGCGGGCCGGAGGAAGCGGCAGCTGAAGTGGCCTACGACTCCCTGCTGGCCCGCCAATACGGAGCCGATCAGTACGGCATGAAAAAATACGTCATGGCTTTTCTCAAGGCGGGCCCCAATCGCGACCTGGACTCGGCCCAGGCTGTCGAACTACAACGGGCGCACCTCAAAAACATTGAGCACATGGCCGAAACGGGCAAGCTGGTGCTGGCAGGGCCTTTTTTGGATGAGCAGGAGGTGCGTGGCATCTACATTTTCGACGTGGCCAGCCTGGCCGAGGCCGAAGCCCTCACCCGCTCCGACCCCGCCATACAAGCGGGTAGCCTCGAAATGGAACTGCGCGAATGGTACGGCTCGGCCGCCCTCAAAGCCATCAACGATTTGCATAAGAAATTGACGAAAACCAATGTGGCTGATGAATGATTCAGCAGACCAAATTCCTTCTCCATGACCCGATACCTGCTCTTTTTGCTCGCGCTGCTGCTGGCTGGCCCCCTGTTTTCGCAGCCCGGAAGGTCCCAGCTGCGCCAACTGGATACTTATATAGAAGTGGCCCGCCAGCAATGGCGGGTGCCGGGCATGGCCGTAGCCGTCGTGAAGGACGGCCAGCTGCTGCTGGCCAAAGGCTATGGCGAGCGCCAGCTGGGCAGTGCCCAGCCCGTGGATGCCCACACCATTTTCAATATTGGCTCTACCACCAAAGCCATGACGGCCGTGGCCATGGGCATGCTGGTGGATGAAGGCAAGCTGCAATGGGACGATGCCGTGGTGGAATACCTGCCCGAATTTCAGCTGTACGACCCCTACGCCACCCGTAGCATGCGGGTGCGCGACCTCTTCACCCACAACCTGGGCCTGCCCAATGCCGATTTTCTGTGGGGCACCGCCCGCCACAGCCCCGAAGAAATATTGCGCCGCATGCGCTACCTCCAGCCTGCATATCCCCTGCGGGGAGGCTATACCTACCAGAATATCATGTACCTGGCGGCCGGCGCCCTCATCGGGCGCCTCAGCGGCATGCCCTGGGAAGACTTTGTGCAGCAGCGCATCTTTCTTCCCCTGCACATGGAGCACAGCTTCCCCACCAAAGCCCGCAGCCAGCAATACGCCAACCGCTCGGTGGCCCACCACTACCGCTTTGGCACAGATGAAATCCTCCCCATCGCCGACTTCAATGCCGACTCCATCGCCCCGGCCGGCGCGGTGTGGTCCTGTATTACCGACATGGGCAAATGGGTACAGTGCATGCTCGATAGTGCCAAATACCCCGGCGGCCGCCTGTTGCAGGCCCACACCTGGGCCGAAATTTTTACGCCTCAGGTGCTCATTCCCCGCCGGCAGTTTTACCCCACTGCCCAGCTCACCCGCCCCAAATGGACCTCCTACGCCCTGGGCTGGTTTCAGCACGACTACCAGGGCCGGGCGGTGGACTTTCACACCGGCAGCCTGCCCGGCACCATCGCCCAAATCGGGCTCATACAGCAGGAGGGCCTGGGCTACTATTTCCTCGGTAACCTCGACCATGCCGAAGTGCGCCACGCCCTCATGTACAAGGTCTTTGACCTCTTCGGGCCTGAGAAAAAGGGCCGCGACTGGAGCAGCGAACTGCTGGCCCTCTACGGCTCCGCCCCCGAGCGCGCCGCCGCGGCCCTGCAGCGCCTGCAAAACAGCCGCATTCCCAATACCTCCCCTACCCTCCCGCTCCAAAGCTATACGGGTTTTTATACCCATCCCCTCTGGGGTAATGCACATATCACCCTCATCGATCAGCAATTGCAGCTGCAGTGGGAAGGCAGCGCGCCCGTCCCCCTGGCACACGGCCATTTCGATACCTTCATCACCCAGGACCCCAGGGCCTGGGTAGGGCCCGCACTCATCCAATTTCACCTCAATCGCGAAGGCCAGATTGAGTCGTTCACAGCAGGAGATTACCGCTTTGAAAAAGAAGCTCAAAAATAACCACTCTCACTATGCGCAAACTCCCCCTGTACGCACAAATTATCCTCGGTCTGGTACTGGGCATCATTTATGCCTTTGTATCCAGCTATGCCGGCTGGAATGAGTTCACCATCAACTGGATCGACCCCTTTGGCGTCATCTTTATTCGCCTGTTGAAATTCATTGCCGTGCCCCTGGTGCTTTTCTCCATCATCAGCGGCATTTCCAGCCTGACCGATGTGTCCAAGCTGGGGCGCATGGGCGCCAAAACCCTGGCGGCCTACCTGCTCACCACCTTTGCCGCCGTGGGCATCGGCCTGCTGGTGGTCAATGTCTTTAAGCCCGGCACCCACATTGCCGAAGAGCAGCGCATCAAAAACCGCATCAAATACGAAATATGGGTACAAGAGACTGAAGGCGTGGAAATCACAGACGGCAAACACTTCCTGGCCGACCCCCAGTATGCCACCTACATAGAAGCTGCCGGGGCCGAACTACAGCAGGAGCTCAGCAATGCCGATGTAGAAGCACGCGTACAGGCCACCCAGTCCATGCAGACCGGCGGACCGCTACAGTTTTTTGTGGACTTCGTGCCCGACAACATCTTCAGTGCCCTCACCGATGCCCAAAAGATGCTGCAAGTCATCTTTTTCGCCATTTTTTTTGGCATTATGCTGCTGCAGGTGCCCGAGCAGTACAGCCAGCCCGTCAAGCAGTTTATAGACGGCGTGAATGAGGTATTTCTCAGAATGGTGGAGGTGGTGATGAATGCGGCGCCCTTTTTCGTCTTTGCCCTGATGGCAGGGGTCATTGCCAACATGGCCGACAGCCCCCAGGCAGTATTTGAAATTTTCAAAGGATTGCTATCCTACTCAGTGGTGCTGGTGGTGGGCCTGGCCATCATGGTGTTTATCGTGTATCCGGCTCTGATTTTGCTGTTTGTGCGAAAAATTTCCTATTCTAGTTTTTTCAGAAGAATGGCTCCGGCCCAGTTTCTGGCCTTTTCCACCAGCTCCAGTGCCGCCACCCTGCCCGTTACCATGGAGTGCGTGCGCGACAACCTGGGCGTATCCAAAACCGTCACCAACTTTGTGCTGCCCATAGGCGCCACGGTCAACATGGACGGCACCAGCGTGTACCAGGCCGTGGCGGTGGTGTTTATGGCGCAAATGCACCTGGTGGATTTGTCTTTGGCCCAGCAGCTCACCATCGTGCTTACGGCTACCCTGGCCTCCATAGGCGCCGCAGCCGTGCCCTCGGCCGGCCTCATCATGATGATTGTGGTGCTGCAGTCGGTGGGGCTCAACCCCGCCTGGATCGCCATCATCTTTCCCGTGGACCGCATACTGGACATGTGCCGCACGGTGGTCAACGTCACCGGCGATGCCACCGTGGCCACCCTCATCGCCCAGTCGGAGGGCGAGCTGGAAGTAAAACCGGAAGAGGAATTACCCTAGCGCAGGGCAGAATGGAAATTAGGATAAAAAAATTACATGCCTATCCCCTCCTACCTCCGAATCCAGGCAGAAATGCTTCAGAAGCTGCGCATTCCCGCTGAGGGCCACCACATCGGGCTTGGGCCTGCCTCTACCGTACTGACCCTGGATGTACAGTACCAGCAGCAATGGGGGTATGTGGCCATAGATTGCCTCAACTGGGGCTCGGGTGCGCATCGCATCTTCCTCACACGTGCAGCTGTACCTGCCGGGTATGCGCCCGGCTTTTTTGCCTTTCGGGAAGGCCCCCTGCTGCAACAGCCCGTTGAAAAACTCATGCAGCAGCAGGCCATACGGCCCGCCCTCCTCATCGTTGACGGGCATGGTACTGCCCACCCCAGGTCCATGGGCCTGGCCAGCTGGCTGGGCATTAGCCTGGGAATCCCCACCATGGGAGTGGCCAAACGCAGCCTGCTGAAGGAAACTGGCATGCCTCCAGAGAAAGCCGGCTC
>RFHT01000552.1 GCA_003696835.1 Bacteroidota bacterium | reverse complement strand
GTGAAGGGGGCCATACAGGCGACCAAAGTCATTGGTTTGATGGGGGTGGACCTGCTCACGGATGCAGATTTGCTCAAAGCGGCTAAAGCTGACTTCCAAAAAAATGGGGGAAATCAACCTTATATTTCTCCTGTTCCCAAAGATCAGCAGGTGATGCTGCCTGTTGGAAGTGAGAAAAAATAGCATTTTTTCAGCTGCTTGTCATGGCGGAGAACTGCATATTCATGCATGGGTTCTCCGTTTTTTTATGAACACAGCTCTTCCCTCCCCGGAAGGGTGTAGCTTCGCTTTTGCGGGTCTATGGCAAAAACTGGGGTGACAAATGGGTCATTTTTTTTCTGATAACCAGTTCATTATACCTGCCATCTACCAGGTACAACGGTATTTTTAGCAGTCGGGCGGCCCGCTTTTACAGCCCTGCACCGGCCGGTGTGGCAGCATTTCAGCTACAAAAAGGGAGGAAAAATAAGGGATGTTTTATTTTGTTTAATTATTGAAATATATCAGTGTCATTTATTTCTATATTTGTTTTCTCTGTTTGTACAAAATATAGACTCTCATTAAAGTATTTGTGCCGATCTTTAGATTTGAAGCACAGGCAGATCGAAAACTAACAAACATTAAAAGACATGAGACGCGTGAAAATCCTACTTATTGATGATGACGAAATGAACAACTACTTCATGAAGCGGAAAATTGGGGAGATGGGCAGCGGATCGGCCTGCAAGGCCTTTACGAGCGGGCAGCTGGCACTGGAGTATCTCCGCAAAGCCGACCGGCAGCAAAATGGGAGAAATTTTCCCGAGGTGATTTTTCTCGACCTGCAAATGCCGATGATGAACGGTTTTGAGTTTTTGGAGCAATACGAAGCTGCATTTTTTTCCCAGCATCCCAACACAAAAGTCATCGCTGTAAGCAAAGTCCTGAGGCCTGCAGAGCGGAGCAAGATGCGCAATTACAAAAGTGTGGCCTACTACATTTCAAAGGAGAGCATTGTAGGGGTAATCAAGGAAGTGCTGGAAGGTGGCATACGCACCACCAGCCAGTGAGGCAGTACCTGCCAGCGATAGCCTGTAAAAAGGTGGGCGGGGACAAGCCCCGCCCTTCAGAGAGATACACAAATACCCCTCCTACGAACATGAAATCATGTAAGCTGTATCTGCTTATTTATTCAGCCAGAATAAATATATCAACTCTTCGGTTTTTCTCTCTGTCTTCTTCGTATTTCTGCTCCTTGGTAATGGGGTTTTCGGCCCCGTAGGGGATGGGCAGTACAATACTTTCGGGCATGCCAATGCTGGCCAGGTAGTTTTTCACGCTGATAGCTCTGCGGTTGGAGAGCACCATGTTGTAAATGGAGCCGCCTTCAATGCTGGCATTACCGGCAATATAGACCGTGATGAGGCGGTTTTTGTCGTCCATTTCGGCCTTGATGGCCCGCAGCTCGGCCTTGGCAATTTCCGACAGCTCAGAGGAGTTGACCTTGAAATACACCGAGCCTACTTTTTCAAAATTCAGCTCAGACATTTCCCCTCCCCTGATACGGGATGCAATTTCCTCTTTGGTGGAGTCGGCCTGGTTGGATTTTTCCAGGTCATTCAAGGCCTGGAGCTCCTGCAGGCGCTGGAGTTCCTGCAGCTTTTGCAGTTCCTGCAGGCGCTGGAGTTCCTGTATGCGCTGGAGGTCTTCCAGTTGTTTGAGCTTTCTCAGCATTTCGAGCTGCTCCAGCAGCTCGGCCTGGGCCTGTTGCTCGGCCTGGGCCTGCTGCTCGGCATCAGCTTGCTCTTCTACCTGCTTCACCAGGTGGCTGGAATCTGCCTGATGGGTGTTGAGGGCCAGCTTGAGATCTTCGAGGTTTTTCTCAATGCGTTCAGCGCGGCGACCAAAGCGGAAGCCCAGGGCAAATTCGTGGGTGTTGCCAAAACTGATGCGCTCGCGGTTTCTGGCGCCTACTTCGTAGTTGTAGGAGGCCACGAGGAATTCCGAAACATTGAAGCCCACGGAAAGGTTCATGCTGGACGCAAAAATATTGCTGGCCCCGGAGCGGTAGCCGCCTCCCAGCCAGAACTTGTCGTACCAGCGAAAGAGGATGTTGGCGTCGTACTGTGCTGGTAGCCCTTTGGCACCGCGTACCATAAACACCGGCTCAATCACCAGGTGCTCTTCATCCTTTTTGCTTACCGGAATGCGGTAGCGTGCCGAGCCCAGCCAGTGGTTGATCAACTCAAAGGAAGATACCTTGCCCCCGTTGTCGAGGTAACGGGCGTTGGTATTGGCCAGTTGGGGCACCGAAATGTCGATGTCCAGCCGCTTGAAGCGGTAGTGTATGCCAAATGCCACATCGAAGGTAGTGGTATTGGTATTGCGCTGCAGCAGGGCATCACCGTTGGGGTTTTTTACCCGTGCGTCGCCAAAGTCTATGCGCTGGTTGAGAAAACCGGCCGACAAGCCCATAGAGAAAGACGACTCCTCCGTCATGGGCAGGTGATAGGCGTAGGTAAAGGAGCCGCCAAACTTATGGATGATGTGCATTTCATCGGCAAAAAGGGTAAGCCCCACCCCCGACTTTTTGTCCAGCACGGGCATGTCAAAGGTCAGCAGCTTGGTATCCGGGGCATTGGGCACATCGGCCCATTGCTTTTTCTGCCCCAGAAAGAGGGTTCCGTACTGGCTCAGGCCTGCACGGGCAGGGTTATACACGTAGGGGTTAATCAGGTATTGGTTAAAAACGGGAATCTGTTGCGCCACCGTGGCAGAACCGGCCAGGAGCAGGGCAGCAAGTAAAATATATGAATGATATATGCGATTCATGGATGTTATCTTTTTGGACAATGTAAACAACATGGGTCAATAGCCCGGTGGCCGCCAGCCTGTTGGCTGGCGGCCGGGGCGTTTATCTGATCAGCGTTACGGCACCTTTAAACTCTTTTCCTCCTTCTGCACGTATGATGTACCAGTAGGTCCCTTCGGGCAGGTCGCGCCCTCTGTAAGTACCATCCCAGTCGTTCTGGTAATCATTGGTGGTGAAGATTTCTATTCCGCCTCTGTTGTAAATGGAGAGGGTATAAGAACCGAGGTTCTCCAGGTACTCAATCACAAAGGTGTCGTTTACACCGTCGCCATTGGGGGTAAACAAATCATATACCCCCAGTACTTCGGTCTGCGGCTCTACCAATATGGTTACGCTGTCGATGTCGATACAGCCTTCGAGGCTGGTACCGGTTACCACATATACATGCGACCCAATGGGGGGCGTAGCCACCGGGTTGGGGATGCTGTTATTGTCCAGATAAATGGCAGGTGCCCAGCTGTACACATCTGCGCCTGTGGCGGAGAGCTGTACACTTTCACCCTGCAGGATGGCGGCAAATACCGGCGTGGCGTCCACCGTAATGCCCTCGTTTACTTCCAGGGTGGTAGAGTTCATGGATCCCGCCAAACAGCCGCTGTTGCCATTGACCAGCACGGTATAGACGCCTGCATGGGAGGTGTCCACATTGGCCAGTATGGGGTTTTGCTCAGTAGAGAACAGCAGGCCGTCGGGGTTGTACCATTCGTAGGTGGCTCCGGGCTGAGCGGGTGTCACATTTACCGAAAACTGCACCTTATCGCCTTCACACACCGGTCCGTCGTTTTCGGCCAGTATCACCAGGCCTGTGCCATTGTCCACAAAAATCCGGATTTCGTCCGTGGCCGAGCAGCCCGTGAGGGTGTCGGTTACCACCAGGGTGTAAATGCCCTGGTGCAGAGCCTGCACCGCATTGCGGATAACCAGTGTCTGGAAGTTGCCAACGGTATCGCCGTCGGGATTGATCCAGGTGTAAAGGGCATTGGGGATGGGCGGCGCCTCAACCTCCACATTTTCGCCCTGGCACACGGGGCTGTTGCTGCTAATGCCACCAATGACGGGGCCGGGAACGACTTCCACAAAGGTGGTGCCCGGGGCGGTGGTGGGGCATCCGCTTACGGTAACGGTCAGCTCGTAGGTGCCCATATTGTCCAGGCTGGCATTTTCTATCACCGGATTTTGGGCATTGGAGCTGAAGCTGTCCGGGCCGGACCACTGGTAAATGGCACCGACTATGGCATCGGTCATCAGCACAATGTCCTCTCCTTCACATACGGGGCTGTTGCTGGTGGCCAGGGGCAGGCTGCCCAGGCCAATCACCCGCACCTCAACGGTGGAAATGCCGGATACACATCCGTTGTTACTGGCAGCCACTCCGTAGGTACCGGAGTTTGCGGCATTCACCATGGGAATGGTCAACTCCGGCACGGAGGTAATGATGATGGAGTCGTTGGGCAGGGTCCATGTATAAGTGGAAATGCCCGGTATTTCGGTGGCCGTCAGTCTGAGGTCTTCTCCTACGCACACGGGGCTGTTGCTGCTGATGGCCGGCGTTTGAGGAATGGGTGTAATTTCGACAAACAAGCTGGCTTCTAATGAAACACAACCCGTGGAGTTGTCGATTACCCGCAGGGTATAGGTGCCCTGGTGGTCGGCCTCAGTTACATTGACAATAATGGGGTTTTGCACCGTGGCCTCGTATTCGTTGGGTCCGGTCCATACGTAACTCACCCCACTCATGGCCGCAGCTGTGAGCTTGAGGGTATCGCCCTCACACAAAGGCCCATTGCTACTGATAGCCGGCACTTCGGGCAGGGGGTGTACCGTTACCACCACTTCTTCCCGGTCGCTTTCGCAGCCTTCTACCTGATGGGTAATGAAATAGCTGGTGGTTTGGGTGAGTACCGGCGTGGTGAACGTCAGGCCGTCCTGCAGCAAATTGCCGCCCTCGGCCGCGTCGTACCAGTTGAAGATGCCCGTGCCGGGTGCCTCTATGGTAACCGATTCGCCTTCACAAATTTCTACATCATCCACAGAAGGCTCCTGGGGTTTGGGTTTTACCACCACTTCCACCGCAGTGCGGTCGCTGATACAGCCGGTGGCAGTATTCACCTCTTCCACATAGAAGGTATAGGTGCCGGCAGCAAAAGGCCCTACGCCAAAGTTGGCGCTCGTTTGCGGTCCCAGCGGGAAGCTGGCCAGGGCGACGCCCCCTACCGAGACGTTATAAACGTCCAGGCGAGAGTTGGCCGTACCCGTACCGGAGATCACAATTTCACTGCTGTCTCCTTCACAAATAATGATGTTGGAAGCAGAAGGTGCAGGGGGCTGGGGATTCACCGTTACGGTAACCGGCACCAGCTCAGATACACAGCCCGTACCCACAACCAGCTCGCGTACCCAGTAGGTAGTCGTCTGGTAGAGTTCGGAGGTTTCAAATACCGGCCCGGTGAAGAGCAGGTTGGTGGCGGAGCCGTCATCGTACCAGTTGAGGAAGTTGCCTGCCATGCCGGAGGCATGCAGGGTAGCCGTACTGCCTGCACAAATGGTATCCCCTGCAGCTACCGGTGCAGCCGGGTTGGGGTTCACTACGACGGTCACCAGGGTAGTGGGACTCTCACATCCGTTTTCCAGCTCTCTCACCAGAAAAGAAGTGGTTTCGGTAAGGGGTCCGGTATTGAAAGAGCCACCGGTATAAAGGAGGATATTGCCGGTTACGTCATACCAGTTGAAGTCTCCGTTGCTGTTGCCACTGGAGGTAGCGGTGAGCACGGTGTGTTCTCCTTCACAAATGGTGGTTCCATTGGCAATGGGTGCACTGGGGGAGGGCACCACGGTTACGGTAACCGGAGTGCGGCTGCTCACACAGTTGCCATTGTCTTCTTCTACATAGAATACATACACACCGGGCGTAAAGGGTCCCACATTCAGGCTTGCGTTGGCCGGAGGCATGGGGCTGGATTGCAGCACAAAGCCTCCCTCGCTTTCTTCATACCAGTTGAGGAAGCCGTTTCCGGAACCGGAAGCGATAATGGTGCCCACCTCATTTTCACAAATGGTGATATTGGTGGAGGAAGGAGGGGTCGGCCTGGGCAGCACACTAACCGTTACAGGCACCAGCTCACTGCTGCACCCGCTGGGAGTAATTTGCTGCACCCAGAAGGTGGTGGTCTGGCTCAGTTCAGGCGTTTCGAAGGCAGGGCCGCTGGCCAGCCAGTGGCTGCCCGCGTCGTCGTCATACCAGTTGACCGTATTGGAGCCGGTGTTCATGGCTTCGAGGGTGGCCGAAGCGCCTTCACATACCTCGGCGGGCAATACTACAGGTACTTCGGGAATGGGGTTGACCAGCACGGTTACCAGGCTGGCTACACTCTGGCATCCGTCGGCCACTTCTACCACCTGAAAGGTGGTGGTTTCGGTGAGGGCACCAGTATTGAAAGTCGTGCCCGTAAAGAGCAGTTCTACGCCGTTTTCGTCATACCACTGGAAAGCGCCGCTGGTGTTGCTGCCATGTGCAGCGGTGAGTATGGCACTTTCCCCCATACAAATGCTGGTTCCCGCTACCACAGGGGCCTGGGGAATGGGGTTGACAATCACTGCCACCGGGGTGCGCTCGCTGGTACAACCATTGATTTCTTCTTCCACATAGAATACAAAAGTTCCTACTCCCGGGAAGGGTCCCACCTCCAGGTTGGAGCTGTTGGGGGGCATGGCATCAGCCTGCAGCAAGTTGCCTCCACTGGCCGCGTCGTACCAGTTGAGCATGCCGCTGCCGGAACCCACTGCAGTGAGTATGCCCGATTCTCCTGCACAAATGCTGATGTCCACAGCCGCAGGTGATGGGGGAGCAGGTACCACGGTGACATGCTGGGGTACGAGCTCGCTCTTGCAGTTGGTACCGGGCACCAGGGCCTGTACCCAAATGGTGATGTCCTGGAAGATGGGCGGCGTCTCAAAGCTGCTGCCGCTTGCCAGCAGGTTGGTACCTGCCACATCGCTGTACCAGTTGATGATGGTTCCACTGGCCGAGCTGGCCGTAAGGGTAATGGATGTGCCCTCGCAGGCAAGTGCAGGAGACACCACAGGTGCATCCGGTGCGGGGTTCACAAATACCGTAGCCGTAACCACATCGCTCACACAGCCATTGACTTTTTCCACTACAAAAAACTGCGTGGTACTGCTGAGGGCATCGGTGGTAAAGGTACTGCCCACAAACAGCAGGTCGGTGGCAGCGGGGTCGCTATACCAGTAGAATTCTCCGGTAGCGCCGGTGTTGCTGATGGCTGTGAGGCTGGCGTGCTCACCTTCGCAAATGGTCTGGCTGCTTACAGTAGGTGCCTCCGGGCTGGGATTAACCGTAACGGTAACCGCCGTACGTGGGCTTTCGCATACGCCATTGGCTTCTGCCACATAAAACACATAGATGCCCGTAGGGAAAGGCCCTACTTCCAGGGTCGCACTGGAAGGTGGCATGGCATTGGTTTGCAGGGGTGCACCTCCTGTAGCTACATCGTACCACAGCAGGCTGCCGCTGCCCGAACCCGAGGCCGTCAATACCCCGGTCTCCCCTTCACATAGCGTGAGGTTTTCACCCGTAGGCGCATTGGGCAGAGGTGCTACCTCTACCGTAACCGCCGTCAGGGGGCTGGTACACTGAGTAGCGCCATTGAGCTCCTGTACATAAAAGATGGTGGTCTGGTTCAATGGAGGCGTGGTGTAGGTGTTGCCAGAAAACAACAGGGTGGTGCCTGCGGCATCGGCATACCAGTTGAGGTTATTGCCTACAGAAGTGGGGGTAGCAATCAGCACGGCTGATTCTCCTTCACATACCACTGCATCGCTCACAAGTGGGGCATCCGGTTGGGGATTTACATTCACCGTTACCTGCGTAAAATCACTTTCACACCCATCTACGGTTTTGGTAACCATGAAAATGGTGGTGCTTTGCAGGGGAACGCTGGTATATTCATTACCGGTAAACAGCAGGGTAGTACCGCTTTGGTCATACCACTTGATGATACCGTCGGCGCCGTTCATAGCCATCATGGTGGCGGTTTCTCCTTCACAGGTAGCTACCGGGGCATTGATGCTGGGCGGTGCCGGCGTGGGCTTCACCGTAACTGTTATGGGGGTTCTGCTGCTGGCGCAGCTGCCGTTGCTTTCTTCTACATAATAGGTATAAGTACCTGCGGGAAGCGGGCCAATG
>RFHT01000551.1 GCA_003696835.1 Bacteroidota bacterium | reverse complement strand
GGGGGGTGGTTGACAAAAACAAAGTTTCATGCATGCTCAATGAAGGCACTATTGGGGTATTCCCCCTTTTTTGCAGCAGGTATATGCTGAATAGATACCCTGTGTTTATAATTCGAATACCCGCAGGGCATTTTCATACAAAAACTTGCGTTTGATGGTGTCCTCCAGTTCCCACATTCCCAGTTCTTCCAGGCATTTGGTGGGGGTAATCATGGGGTAGTTGGAGCCAAACATCACCTTGTTCTGCCCATGGTGCCTGAGGTAATGCACCAGCTCGGGCGGGTAGCGGTTGGCCGAGTAGGCCGAGGTGTCGATATACACGTGGCGGTGCTTGGTGGCCACGGCAATCATTTCGGTTGTCCAGGGGTACCCAATATGCCCGCACACGATTTTGAGCCCGGGGAAGTCCAGGGCAATCTGGTCGATATAGGGAATGGGGCGGCCCACTTCTGAGGGCCGCAAGGGGCCGGTGTGGCCCACCTGCAGGCAAACGGGGACGTTCAGCTCCACGCATTCGGCAAAGAGGGGGTAGTAGTAGGCGTGGGTGGCCGGCAGGTTCCACAGCCATTGGATGATGCGCAGACCTTTAAAGCCCAGCTCCTTTACACAGCGGCGCAGCTCGCGCAGGGCTTCCACAGGCCGGTTGAGGGGCACCGAGGCAATGCCCGCAAAGCGTCGGGGATGCTGCTGTACAAAAGCCGCCACTTCCTCGTTGGAGATCATAGCTCCTTCGGGCCCGTACCAGCTGCACAACAGGCCTTTTTCTACCCCGGCGGCATTCATCAGCTGCAGGGTGAGGTCCAGCGGCGGCTCCTGCTCCGCCTCCAGGGCAGGGATCCACCTGCGCAGGGACTCAAACATGGGATGGGATAAAAATCGCCTCGTGGGCTGCTGCATCCACACATCTATGATGGGTTGTTCATTCATAACAATAGGTTAAGAGATGGGTGAAATAGCCGAAAAAAGCAAATTATTGCCTCAATCTCCAATAAAATTACCACCAAAAGCGCACAATTTCCTACCTTTAGGATGTGGAATTTCTCAATGACCTGAACGAAGCCCAACGCGCCGCCGTGACCCATATAGAGGGGCCGCAGATGGTGATTGCCGGTGCCGGCAGTGGTAAAACGCGTGTACTCACCTACCGCCTCGCCTTTATACTCGACCAGGGCCTGGCCTACCCCCAGGAGTTGTTGGCCCTTACCTTTACCAACAAAGCCGCCCGCGAAATGAAAGACCGCATCTTTCGCCTCGTGGGGCCCGAAGGCAAAAGCGTGGTGATGGGCACCTTTCACTCTATTTTTTCACGCATACTGCGCGTCGAAGCTGAAAAAATTGGCTACACCAGCTCCTACACCATCTACGACAGCGACGACTCCCAACGGCTGGTAAAGAAAATTGTGAAAGAAAAAGGCCTGGACGACAAAATTTTCAAGCCACGCGTCATTGCACACGGCATCAGTGGCGCCAAAAACCGCCTCATCTCCCCCAAGCAATTCAAAGAGCACGCCATCGATGACTTCAACCAGCGGGTAGGCGAAATTTACCACCTCTACGAACTCAGCCTGCGCAAGGCCAACGCTATGGACTTTGACGACTTGCTCGTCAAAAGCATTTACCTCTTCCAGACCCTGCCCGATGTGCTGTACAAATACCAGCACCGCTTCAAATACATCATGGTGGACGAGTACCAGGACACCAACCATGCCCAGTACCTGCTCACCAAAATGCTGGCTGCTGTGCATGAGAATATCTGCGTGGTGGGCGACGATGCCCAGAGCATCTATGCCTTTCGTGGCGCCAATATCCAGAACATCCTGAATTTTCAAAAGGATTACCCCGACGTCAAGGTCTTTAAACTGGAACAAAACTACCGCTCTACCCAAAACATCGTCAATGCGGCCAACTCCGTCATTGCCCGCAACAAGGATCAGATACAGAAAAAGGTATTTACCCTCAACGAGGAGGGCGAGCTCATCCACCTGGTGGAGTCTTCCAGCGAGCAGGAAGAGGCCCGGCGCGTGAGCTCCATGATACGGGAGCAAAAGCAGCTGTACAACTTCTTCAACCGCGACTTTGCCGTACTCTACCGCACCAATGCCCAGTCCAGGGCCATAGAAGATGAAATGCGGCGCTCGGGCCTGAAGTACAAGGTCTTTGGCGGCTTGTCCTTTTACCAGCGCAAGGAAATCAAGGATGTGGTGGCCTACATGCGCCTGGCCATCAACCCCCTGGACGACCAGGCCCTGCTGCGCGTGATCAACTACCCCAAACGGGGCATTGGCAAAACCACCATCGACAAGCTCACCGTCTATGCAGGCAAACGGGGCCTCAGCCTCTGGCAAACCCTGGAAGAGGCTGAGCTGGTGGGCCTGAACAAACGCACCACCACCCTGCTGAAAAACTTCGCAACCATGATCAAAAGCTATGGCGTACTGGCCCAAAAGCGCGATGCCTACGAAGTGGCCAGCCACATCGCCAAGCATTCGGGCATACTCAAAGACCTGCACTCGGAAAATACCATAGAAGGCCTCGGACGCTGGGAAAATGTGCAGGAACTGCTCAATGCCGCCCAGGGCTTCGTGGAAAGCCCTGAGCAGGAGGAGGTAAGCCTGGAAAGCTTCCTGGCTGACATCTCGCTTTTCACCAGCCAGGATGAAAACCCCGAAGACGATGACTACGTCACCCTCATGACCATCCACTCGGCCAAGGGGCTGGAGTTTGAGTCGGTATTTTTGGTGGGCATGGAGGAGAACCTCTTCCCCAGCGCCCTTTCGATGGAGTCGCGCGCCGACCTCGAAGAGGAGCGCCGCCTGTTTTATGTAGCGGTTACCCGCGCCAAAAAGCGGCTCACCCTTTCCTATGCCAAATCGCGCTACCGCTTTGGGCAGTTGCAGTTCAACGAGCCCAGCCGTTTTCTGGACGAAATAGACGAGCAGTATCTCAAGCGGCCCGAGCGGCCAGCCCTGCGGGAGGTGCGCAGCCCCATTCCCGCCGAGCGGCGTGCCGCACCGCGCCAGGGTAAGCTGCGGCCCCTCTCCCGTGCCATCGCTGGCGGCAACGACAGCTTCCAGCCTGCCGATCCCACTCAGATACAGGCCGGCCTGCAGGTGTATCACCAGAAGTTTGGTAAAGGCAAGGTGCTCAACGTGGAGGGCGAAGGGCCCAACCGCAAAGCAACCGTCCACTTTCAGCAAAAAGGCCAGCGGGTGCTGCTGCTCAAATATGCCAGGCTGAAGATCATTGGATAAGGGGGCAGGGGAGGTTGAT
>RFHT01000550.1 GCA_003696835.1 Bacteroidota bacterium | reverse complement strand
GTTACCCCATATCCACCGCGGATTTTGAAGTCGTCAATCCAGGCTACATCCGCCATAAAAGGCTCACTGGAAATGCGCCATCCGGCACTCACAGCGGGGAATACGCCGTAGCGGTTGTTGGGCCCCAGACGGGAAGAACCATCGCGGCGAATGGTAGCACTCAGTATATACTTGTCGTTAAAGGTATAGTCGATTTTACCGAAAGTAGAAACCAACTGGCTGAATTCACCGGTGCTGAATACCCCGCGGGTGTTGGGATCGGCCAGGGCATTGTTGATGTACCAGGCGTTGATGTCGGTGGTGACATAGCCGGAAATGTTGCCCTGCATGAAGTTGTTTTTATTCTTAATGGCCTCATACCCTACAATGACATTCACGCTGTGTACGTCATTGAACACATTGTTGTAGTTCAGGGTGTTGGTCCAGGTCCAGGTCGTTCCCTGGAAGTAGTTTTCGGTGAGTCCTCTTACAGTTGTGGGCTCGGAGTTTTCGGGTGTGGGAAACTGGAAGCGCTTGTCGGTATTGGCGTCGTACTGAATACCAAAGTTGGTTCTCAGGGTGAGGCCTTCGATGATTTCCAGTTCGGCAAAGAGGTTGCCCAGCACGCGGTTAGCCGTAAAGACATTGTCCTTGTCTTTACCCAGCACAGCACGTGGGTTACTTCCGTTGCCCAGGGTGTTGGCTTTGGCACCAGCCCAGTAGCCCTTAATGTCAAATACGGGAATGACCGGCTGCATTTTGATGATGGCACCAATGGGGGAGTTCTCCGCCTGGTTGCCGAAGCCACCATCCACATTTTGGGAACGGGAAATGGAGAAGTTTTCCCCAAACTTGAATTTACCAGCCTTGAATTCGCTGTTCATCCGCACCGAATACCGTCTCCACCAGGTTTCCTTCATGGTCCCGTCCTGGTCGTAATAACCGGCCGAGAGGTTGAAGAGGGCATTTTCGTTGCCGCCCGAAACACTCAGGTTGTGGTCGTGCACCAGGGAGGGGTCAAATACTTCGTCCCACCAGTTGGTACCCGCACTGGCCGGCATGATGAGGTTGTCGGGGAAAGAGTAGGAGTTTTCGTCCACCGACTGAGTTTGATTCACCCCGTCGTTGGGCCAGATGTATTTGGGCACAGAGGGGTTGTTGGGATCACCAAAGATGTTGGTGGGCACGTCCAGCCCGGCATTGCGGTGGCTGCGAATCACGATCTGGGCGTAATCCAGGGCATCGGTCATCAAAAAGTCATCCATGCCCTTTACGGGTGTTTGCACCCCGGCATAGCCGTCATAAGTTACTCGGGTTTGGCCGGCTTTCCCTTTTTTAGTGGTAATAATGATCACCCCGTTGTTGGCACGTGCCCCATAGATCGAAGCCGTAGAGGGGTCTTTGAGTACCTGAATGCTCTCAATGTCGGCGGGGTTGAGCATGTTGTTGAATGCATCCTGCACCGGCACGCCGTCAATGATGTAGAGGGGGTCATTGTTTTGGAAAGAGCTGATGCCGCGTATGCGCACCGTAGAGCGCCCTCCGGGGGCCCCGCCGGTTTGAACCGTAACCCCGGCAGCACGACCTTCGAGCTTTTGCAGGAAGCTGGCAGCGGTGATCTGGTTCATCTCATCGGCATCCACTACCGATACCGCACCGGTAATGTCCCGTTTCCGCTGGGAGGTATAGCCCGTTACCACTACTTCATCCAGTGAAAGGGAAGAAGTGAGGCGAACGTTGACGGTACTGGAACTGCCTACCGGCACCTCCACCGCATCAAAAGTGGCATAACTCACCAGCAGTACGTCTCCTTCATTGGCCTGAATGGAAAACTTTCCGTTTTCATCTGTAAGTACCCCGTTTGTGGTACCTTTTACAAGAACAGTAGCGCCTACCAGCGGACTCCCGTCGGTGGCGTCGGTAACGGTTCCCGTGATGGTTTTTTGGGCCATCACGGTCATACTACACAAGCCAAGGAAGGCCAGAAGCACCGCTACATTTTTCAGGGCACGTACACCCTGAAAACACAGTGATTTGAGAAGTGTCATACTGTAGTGTTTGAAGTGATACATAAGCATAGCGATATATTCAAAAATGTGAATAAATCCATTGTACAGGGCGTCCGCCGGAACCATAAGGTTGTGAAACAAATACCACAAGCCATTTTCCGCGACAGGCCCAAAGGCTACTAAGGGGCAATGAAATGATTGAAAATAATGGTAATGGGAGGTCTGAATGTAAATACGGGGAATTCAGAAAAGAAATGGTAGATGTTTACGCCCATAGTAGTTAGGTTCAGATTTGTTAATATAATTCAAATATACACAAAATCAGTCAGCCAAGATAAGCTTTTTCAAAAAAAGTGATAAATGTATCAATTACAAATATATGGGCTATCGTTTGCGCACAATTCGAAAGCCGATGAAAGCCGAGCTGGTGGTGGGCTTATGACTTCGGCGGTAGGCCAGCCTCAGGTATTTTTCACTGCTGCCTGCCGATCCGCCCCGGACCACCCTGGCGCCCACATTACCCCCTGAAAGGGGGTCTTTCACCGGGGCGTCGGAGTAGTAGCGATACACATCGGCGCACCACTCCAGCACATTGCCGTTGAGGTCGTGTATGCCCAGTTCGTTGGGTTTCTTGAGGCCCACGGGCTTGAGCTGGTACTGGCTGTTGGCAGCATACCAGGCAATTTCGTCCAGCTCATTGCTGCCTGCGTAAGTGTAGCCCTTGCTCTGCACGCCCCCACGGGCGGCGTATTCCCACTCGGCTTCGGTAGGCAAGCGAAAATGCTCCCCGCTCACCCCACTGAGCCATTCGGTATAGGCCGTAGCCCCCAGCCAGCTTACCCCCACTACGGGATGTTGCTCATAGCCGGCTTCAATTTCGTATTTGCCCGATTCGGAAAAGGCAATTCTGCATTTGTCGTATTTGGATGCTTTGTCTGGCCTGAACCACTCAGCAGAAATGCCTCCTATGTTGGCATTGAGAAAGGCGAGGTACTGGGCATTGGTCACTTCGTACTTGCCCATGCCAAAGTCGCTCAGGCTCACTTCGTGCGCCGGCAGCTCGTCCTCCTCGCATTCCCCGTCGCGCTCCTCCACACACCCCATCATAAAGGTGCCCCCTTTGACAAATACTACCTCCGGAATGGGAATTTCGGCTATTTCGGCCGGACTGGCCTTCTCCCAGCTTTTGCCCGAAACACCTGAGCCGGAAGCGCTGTCGCCTCCATTGCAGCCGGCCAGCAGCAACGTGGCCGCTGTAAAAACTATATACTTTAGGAATTGCCCGCTCATAGGATGAGGAATTAGCATAATGCTTTACCCCCCAAATATAGCAGACATTTTTTTGGGAAAAAAAAGGAGTTGGCAACCACTAAATAGTTTTTTTACGTAACTATTCAGCATATACCTGCTGCAAAAAAGGGGGAATACCCCAATAGTGCCTTCATGGAGCATGCATACATGAAACTTTGTTTTTGTCAACCAC
>RFHT01000549.1 GCA_003696835.1 Bacteroidota bacterium | reverse complement strand
GCAGCTAAGAAAAGAAGCTGTAATCAGTTTATTCATCATATTGTGGTTATCTATACCTTTCGTTCATTTAACTTATTTGACGAAAAGACAAACATACAGGTCACAGGCTGCATGCCAAAACATTTAGATCTGACCTTATCTTTCCATTCTTTTGGTTATGGCCCAGTCTGTGCTTGAAACAGACTGATCGGTTTCGAGCAGGAGCTGATAAGTTCCGGGCCTGAGATAGCGCCGGTTGTGAATGAAATACGGCCGGGCACTGTTTACCTGCTCCACCATGAGGTCCCATACATACTGATTCAGCCCCTGCTGCCCCTGCTGCTGGTCGGTCTCCCATACCAGGCTGTCTTGCTGCATGAGACGCAGCCGGTAGGGCATGGTTTGGGGGAGCCAGAAGCTGATGAGGAAGGGTTCTATACTTTGCCTTGCTACATCGCCGTGGGTATCGTTGTAGTAAGGAGCCTGGGCTGAGGGGGGAGGAAAGAGGTGCACCCCGGCTTCAGTTTGGGTTTTGGTCAGCAGGTAGGCCTGGTGGATGGGTTTGAGGTTGAGCTTAAATATGCCGCGCCCGTGTGTAGCTGCCACCAGGTCCAGCTCCTCGGGCTGTATTTCCAGGTCGGCCACACTTGCTGCGGGCAAGTCGCTGCCCAGTAATTGCCAGGAAGCACCCCGGTCAGTAGAAATATAGACGCCCCGGTACATGCCCGCATACAAAATGTCCTCGTACAGGGGGTCCTCCACCACCACATTTACCACCTCATTGGGAAGACCCTGCATAAGCGGCTTCCAGGCCTGGCCGTATTCCTCCGAAACATACAAATACGCTCCCAGATCGTCGTAGTTGATGCCCGAAAGGGCTACATACACCCGGGAGACCTGGTAGCGGGAAGGGGCGATGCTGCGGATATAATGCGTGGGCAGGCCCTGGGAGTGCTCTTCCCACAGCCCCCCTCCATTTTTCGACACCCAAAAGGCGCCCTTATCGGTGCCCATGTACAGCAGGCCTGGCTGCAAAGGCGATTCGGCCAGGGCACCGGCAGCAGTGCCCCTTCTCTGCGGATGGGCCGATACGCTGAGGTCTGGGCTAATGAGTTGCCAGTTATTCCCTCTGTCGGTGCTTTTAAACACGTAATTGCCTGCATGGTATAGCGTCTGGTGCTGGTGAGGAGAAATGAAATAAGGCGTTACAAAATTAAACTCCAATTTGCCACGATGGCCAGCCGGCAAGGAGGGACGTATGCTCACAGAGGTATCGGCGGCCATGTCTTTACGGCGAATGGCCCCGTGCTGCATGCTGAAATACACCGTATTGGGGTTGCCGGGTTCTACCTGGGTAACGCAGCCGTCGCCACCGCTCCAGGCATCTATCCACAAGTACTTCCAGCCATCGGGAAAAGCAGGGTTCCAGGCCTTGGCCGGCCCGTAAACCGTGGCATCGTCCTGGGTACCCCCGTAAATGTGATAGGGCTGCTGGTCGTCCAGGCAAATGTCGTAAAACTCTCCGGTGGGCAGGTTGTTGTAATGCATCCAATGTTGCCCTTTGTCGTAGCTGATGTACAGACCGCCATCATTGCCCAAAATGAGGTGGCGGGGGTTGAGGGGGTTGATCCACAGCTCACAATGATCCAGGTGCAGCGTTTGGGCAGCACTGGGAAAAAAGTGAAACACCTGCCCGCCAACCAACTGAAAAGTTTTCCCTCCATCCGTACTGTGGGCCATGCGCACTCCCAGGCCAAAAATTTCTTCATCGTTTTGGGGGTTGACGTACATGTCGGCAAAATACCAGCCAATGCCAGGGAAGATCAACAGCTCCTGTTCATGGGTGCGGCTCCAACTGCGGCCTCCATCCAGGCTGCGATACACTTCGGCGGCATGTTCGCGTTTCTTTTCGAGGTTGTCCACCAGGGCATATACTTTCAGCGGGTTCTGGTGGGAAACCGCCAGCCCGATACGCCCCAGACCGGCACCGGTTGGGAGGCCTTTACTGGCTTTCTGCCAGCTTCTGCCCCCGTCTTCGGAGCGATACACCCCGCTGTTTTTGCCCGAAATGCCCGGATAATTTTCCCACATAGCAGCATAGGCGATCTGAGGATCCGAAGGGGCAAATACCACATCGTTGGCACCGGTGTGTTCATCCAGGTAAAGCACCTGCTCCCAGTTTTTGCCGCCGTCGGTGGAGCAGTAAAGCCCCCGGTGTGGGTTGGGCGTCCAGAAGTGTCCCAGTGCAGCCACCAGCAAATGTTGGGGGTTGGTGGGGTGCACAGCTATTTCTCCCGTATGCCAGATGTCTTCCAGGCCCAGATGCTCCCAGCTTGCTCCTGCATCGGTAGAGCGGTAAATTCCCGTGCCGGGCATGGTAAAATTTCGCGCTTTTTTGAGGCTCTCACCTGTGCCTACGTATAGCACATTGGCATCGGAGGGTGCCAGGGCAATATCGCCTATGCCCAGGGCAGGCATATTTTCAAAAATGGGCTTCCAGCTCATGCCATGATTGGTGCTTTTCCACAAATTACCCGAGCCAAAAGCCACATACAGGGTACCTGGCTGCAGAGGGTCGGCCTGTACAGCCTCTACCCGCGCGCTGTTCAGGGTGGGGCCCAGGGGAATCCAGGAAACGCCAAAGCGCGTTTGGGATTTGGCTTGGCGGTAGGCTTCAAAAGAAGCCAGCAGGGGCGAGGAAGGTTGTTGGGCAACTGCCGGCCCGCTTGCGTAAAGCAGGCAGATAATGGAAACCAGCAGCCATTTGAAGGCAGAAAGGCGTTCGTTCATGTTCAGGTGTACTTGGGTATGGGAGCAAAAATTACAAAACATTCAGCACATGCACCTTCCTTAGCTGTTTTTGCACATCACCTCTACCCGGTTAAGCTCAGGATCCAGCAGGGTAAATTCAAAATAACCATCACCAGTAATGCGCGGGCCGTCTATGATGGGGATGCCAGCGGCCCGTAGCTGTTCGGCCTTGGCCGCTACTCCGGCTTTGCTTTCCAGCTCGAAGGCAAAGTGAATAAGGCCCAGATATTGTTCCCGGGGCTGATTCTGGTTGGGAGGAATATCAGGCCGGTGCATGAGCTCCAGCCGGGCTCCGCCGGGGAAGGTGAGAAAATAAGAAGTAAACTGCTTGCGTGCATTGAAGTATTTCGCATTGGATTCCGCATCGAAAAACTGCTCGTAAAACTCACGCAGCTTTTCCAGATCGGCGGCCCACAGGGCAATGTGCTCAAGTTTCATTTAGTTGGGGGTTATTTCACTGGGGCGAATGCCAAATTCTTTACTGAAGGCCCGGCTAAAATAGTTGGGGTCCTGAAAACCCACCGAATAGGCCACTTCTGCCACCCTTACATTTCCTTTTTCCAGCTGCTGCCGGGCCCTTTGCAGCCTGAAGGCCCGTATGTAGGCACTGGCAGAGCGGTCAGTCAGGGCTTTTAATTTGCGGTGCAACTGGCTTCTGCTCATGTTCATTTCACCGGCCAGCGCAGGGACATCCAGGCCCGGGTCGTCGATTTTTTGTTCGATAAATTTGTTGACTTTCAAAAGGAAAAAGTCTTCTATCTGTGTGGCTTCATCGGGCGGAGGCGCCAGGGGGCTGAGCGCGGCATAGCGCTTGCGAAGTTGCTTGCGCACTTCCAGCAGGTTGTTGACCCTCAGCAACAATTCTTCTCTGAGAAAAGGCTTGGTTATATAGGCATCGGCCCCCCGCTTGAGCCCGGCAAGCCGGTCTTCTACGGCTGCACGGGCGGTGAGCAGGATAATGGGCACATGGCTGGTTTTCTCATCCTGCTTAAGGGTGTTGGTCAATTCCAGTCCGTCCTTTTCAGGCATCATGACGTCGCTGATGATGAGGTCGGGAATGTGGTGCAGGGCTTTGCGAATGCCTTCGGCACCATTTGCAGCCGCCAGCAAACGGTAGGGTCCTTTCAGGGCAGCTTTGAGGTATTGCCTCACGTCGGCATGGTCCTCTACCAACAGGATAAGGGGCAGCTCGCCTTTTGTGGCAGAAGGCGTAGAAGAGGGAGCCTCAGTTGGGGATTGTATGCCGGAAATATGTTCAGAAAAGGCAAGCTGAGTAGCATTGCCTGTACGGGCCTGGCGGGTATGCGGGAGCAAAATGTGGAAGGTGGTCCCTTTGCCCGTTTCACTCATTACCTCTATTTCTCCCCCCATGAGCAATACCAGCTCCCGGGTCAGGGCCAGCCCAATGCCGGTGCCTTCTCCGGCGCGTGTGGAGGAGTCATCCACCTGGTAAAAACGGTCGAAAATGTGGGGCAGTTTATCGGGAGAAATGCCAATACCCGTGTCCGAAATGCGGATCAACAGCTTGTTATCCAGCTCCTCTGTTGCCCTGCCGGTAAACTGGGCAATGGCCTGTTTCCCCTTAGCAATTTGCAGGTTGATCTCTCCACCTGCAGGAGTAAACTTGAGGGCATTGGACAGGAGATTGGAAACAATATCTGCCAATTTGTGGGGGTCAAAATCTGCTACCAGGTTTTTATCGGTACTTTGAAAAATGAAGCGTATAGAGCGGGAAGCTGCATAAGTGGCAAAGGGTTGAGTCAGGTACCTTAGAAAGGCGACAAAGTCGTCCTGAACGGGCTGCAGCTTCATGGCATTTGCTTCCAGTTTGGACAAGTCCAAGATCTGATTGACCAGGCGCAACAACTGCTTGCTGTTGCGGTGTATGGCCTCAAGGCGCTCGCTTATATGCCAGCTGTCCAGTTTGGCGAAGTTAGATTGGATTTCATCGGCCATACCTTGTATGACCGTAAGGGGGGTGCGAAACTCATGGGAAATATTGGCAAAAAACCGCAGCCGCAATTCATCGAGTTCCTTCATCTTTTGGAGTTCCAGTGCTTCCAGCTTATGCTGGTTTTTCAGCCGCTCCCGTCGCAAAATTTCGCGCCTGCTCAAGAAGGCTGTCATGAGTGCTGCCAGGGCATACAGGCTGTAAGCCCAGGGGCTTCGGTACCAGGGCGGCAGTACCTCCAGCTCAATGGCTTTGCTGCGCTCCTGCTGGGGGTTGTAGGGGTCGAGGGCCTTTACCCGGAAGGTATAGCTGCCTTCCCTTACATCGGTGTAGCTGGCTACCCTGCGTCCGTCGGCCGGGTACACCCAGTCGGCGTCGTAGCCTTCCAGTTGGTAGGCATAGTTTCTTTTTTGCCCGGGTCTGTAATCCAGCAGGGCAAATTCTATGGAGAAAAAGTTGTCGGCATAAGCCAGAACCACCTTATCCATAAAGCTGATGTGTTTTTCAAAATGTTTCTCCTGCTCAAACACCCTGAAGCCGGTAAAAACCAGCGCGGGTGGCTCCTCCTGCCG
>RFHT01000548.1 GCA_003696835.1 Bacteroidota bacterium | reverse complement strand
GGGGGGCTTTGGGAGGCCTTCCAGGCCTGATACTGGGAATAGCTGCCGGGAAAGTCTTTGATACGGCCCTGCCCTTCAAAAACGAAAATATGGTCCACCAGGCGGTCCATGAAGTAGCGGTCGTGACTCACAATCACCAAACAGGCGGGAAAGTCCATGAGAAAGGCTTCCAGCCTGCGCAGGGTCATGAGATCGAGGTCGTTGGTGGGCTCATCCATTATGAGGAAGTTGGGGTTTTGCATGAGGATGCGCAGCAGGTAGAGCCGCCTGCGCTCGCCGCCGCTGAGGATGCTTACCGGTGCCTGGTGCAGGTGATGGGGAAAATAAAAATAGGTCAGCAACTGCCCTGCATCAAAAAAATTTCCCTTGCTGTTTTGTATGCCTTCTGCCACTTCCTGTATCACCTCTATGATTTTCTGGCCCGGGCGAAAACGCAGCCCTTCCTGCCGGTAGTGCCCTATATGCACGGTACTGCCCTTTTCGATATGGCCCTGGTCGGGGGGCAACTCACCCGTAAGCAGCCTGAGAAAGGTGGTTTTACCCACGCCATTGGGGCCCACAATACCCACGCGCTCATTTTTGGCAAATTTGTAACTGAAGTCGCGCAAAATGGGCAGTTCGCCGTAGGATTTGCTCACCTGATGCAGCTCGAGTATCTTGCCTCCCAGCCGCCTGCCCTGCACCTGAAAGTTCAGTTCCCGGGTGTCCCGGCTTTGGGCAGCGCGCTTTTGCAAGGCGTGTACTGAGTCTATGCGGGAACGCGACTTGGAGGTGCGGGCTTTGGGCGAGCGGCGCAACCACTCCAGCTCGGTGCGCAGCAGGTTGCGGGCCTTGTCCACTGCTTCATCCTGCAGTTGTTCGCGCTCGGCCTTTTTTTCCAGAAAATACTCGTAATTGCCCTTGTACACGTAGAGCTTACCTCCGTCCAGTTCAAAAATTTCGTTGGTAATGCTATCCAGGAAATAGCGGTCGTGTGTAACCATCAGCAGGCTCTGCTTGCTGGCGGAGAGGTATTTTTCCAGCCATTCTATGCTGTCGATGTCCAGGTGGTTGGTGGGCTCGTCCAGTATGAGCAATTCGGGACTTTCGATGAGCAGGCGAGCCAGTGCCACGCGCTTGCGTTGGCCCCCACTCAGGCGGGCAATGGGCGTATCCAGAAAGTTAACGCCCAGCTTGCTCAAAATTTGGCGCACTTTCACTTCGTAGTCCCAGGCTTGTAGCGCATCGATTTCAGCAGTGAGTTGCTGCAGCCGCTGCTGGCTGCCGGCTGCGCCTTTTTGCAGCAGTTGCTCGTATTCCTTCAGCAGTTTGAGCGCAGGCACATCGGCATTGAATACCACCTCGGCCACAGTGCGGCTTTCGGGCAGGGCGGGTTCCTGCGGCAGGTAACCCAGGCGTATGCCTTTGCGCATGCTCAGCTTGCCCTCATCGGGGCCTTCAACCCCTGCAAGTATTTTCAGCAGACTGGATTTTCCGCAGCCGTTGATACCCACCAGGGCCACCTTCTGCCCCTGATCCAGGCCAAAGCTGATGTCTTCAAACAGCAGCTTTTCGCCATAGCGCCTGGAAATTTTCTCTACCGAAAGGTAATTCATAGTATTTTTTTCAACTCCTCTAAAGCAGGCACCACATGGTCCATGATACGCTGGTGTATGTGCTCGGTGGGGGTGCGAACAAAAGATTTGCCCGTTACCTGCTCGTACAGCTCTATGTAGCGTTCACTCACCTGTTGTACGAAACTATCGGGCATATCGGGCATCTGCTGGCCTTCGAGGCCCTGGAAGCCATTGGCCATGAGCCATTCCCGCACAAACTCCTTGGAGAGTTGTTTTTGGGGCTGCCCGGCCTGTTGCCGTTCTTCGTAGCCCTCCAGGTAGTAGTAGCGGGAAGAGTCGGGGGTGTGAATTTCGTCAATAACGTAAATTTTGTCGCCATACTGCCCAAATTCGTACTTGGTATCCACCAGAATGAGGCCACGCTCGCGGGCCATGTCCGTGCCTTTGGCAAAAAGCTGCAGGGCATAGTGCCTGATTTCGGCCCATTCTTCGCGGTCGATCAGGCCCGACTTGAGGATTTCGGCCTCGCTGATGTCCTCGTCATGGCCAATTTTAGATTTGGTGGCGGGGGTGATAATGGGTTCGGGCAGGGGATCGCTTTCCCTCAGTCCTTCGGGCAGGGTTACCCCGCATATTTCCCGCTTGCCCGACTTGTACACCCGCCAGGCATGCCCGGCCAGGTAGGCCCTCACCACCACCTCCACCGGATAGGCATCGCATTTGATGCCGATGGTGACATTGGGGTCTGGCACGGCCAGCACGTGGGTAGGCACCATGCCCTCTACGGCCTGGAAAAAATGAGCCGATGTCTGGTTGAGCACCTGCCCCTTGTAGGGGATCGCCCTGGGCAAAACATGGTCAAAAGCGGAAATTCGGTCAGAGGCCACAATGACGAGAAAATCTTCATTGATGTTATATACATCCCGGACTTTTCCGCTGTATTTGGATACCTGACCCGGAAATTGAAAATGGGTTTCCTTGATGGCTTGTGTCATAAAATGAAGATGAGTGAATTTTGGGCAAAGATAGCAAATTTGTGGCGAGTGCCTCAGAAAATTGCTTTCATCTTTTTGAGCAACATGCTGCCAAATGCCTGCACATCGGGCGAGATGCCCAGGGCCAGTATGGCCCCTCCGTACAAGAGGGCAAAAATGAGGGAGCGCAGCACCATGTCCAGCAGGAAATGATGCATAAAAGGAATGAGCAGGTTGACGAGGCTGGCCCCTACCCCTACCCCCAGTACGGCCAGCAAGGACCAGCTGAAGGGATGTATGCGCTCCAGGGCATATACAAAGCCCACCCGCAGCAGGTTGTACGCCACCATAGAGATGGCCGTGGCCAGGGCCGCGCCATTGATCCCATAACGCGGAATGAGCCAGTAGTTGAGCCCGAAGGCCAGCAACAACAGCAGCAGGTTAAACAACAAGTCGTAACGAAAGGCGCGGGAAGTAACCAGTATGGTGGCATTCAGCCCCGTAAGCATGTGGATCACCCTGGCACCGCCCAGCAGCAGAAAGACGTAGCGGCCCGTGGCAAATTCGGGATTTTTCATGAGGGCAAAAATGTTGTCCAGGTTGATCCATATCCCGCAAAACAACAGCATGGCCACCAGAAAAGTGAGCAGAGAAGTGCGCTTATAGAGGGCATGCATGCCCCTGATGTCCCGGTTTTTCCACATTTCGGCCACTTGTGGAGAGGTGATGCCCACCAGGGCCCGGTAGGGATATTCCATTACGATGGTGAAGTAGGCAATGGTGGTGTAAATTCCCACTGCTTTGAGCCCTTCGAAAAAATACAGCATGAAGTAGTCCAGCTTCAGCACCAGCAAAAAGGACAAGCCTCCGAGCACCACATACAGGCCGTGGCGCAACATGGGCAGGGCATACTGCCGCAGGCGCTGCCAGCTCCGGGGGAATAGATGCAGTTCCCCCGTCCAGGCAGTATAGGCCAGCATGAGCACGGCCAGGCTGCAGTTGACGAGGGTATAGAGGGCCACAAAACGGGGAAAGTCCACCCAATCCAGGGCGTAGGCCGTGACTGTGAGGGTGACGAGCAGCTTGAGCACCACCTCCCGGATGAAAGTGGGCCCCGCTATGCGGTAGCGGGAGCGCAAATAGGCCGTAAGCAGGTAGGCCACTGCCATAGCCCCCACCAGCGGAAAAAGGTAGGCATAGTATTCCACCAGCAGGTCTCCCTGCCGTTTCCAGCTGCTAAAACGGGCAATGTCATCCTGAAAGAGGTAGAGCAGCCCCACTGCCAGCAGGCTGCCCAGCAAGGTAACCACCAGCCCAAAGATCAAAATGCCGTGATGGCCCTGTTTTTCGTCTTCAAAATAGGGAAAAAAGCGCAGGGTGGAATTGCCGATGCCCAGCATGGCAAACTGAGCAAAAAGCGACGCAATCTCAATGAGCAGATTGGCCAACCCCAGTTCCCCACCGTCCAGGTTGAGAATACGGGTAAAGAGCACCACCTTGTTGACAAAGCCCAGCCCCCCTCCCAGGTAGGAGGCCGTAGTAGCAAGTACACTTTGACGGCGTACAATTCCCATGAGGCGAAATTAAGGATGCAAGTGGCAGGATGCAAGTCGTAGCGCAGCGGAGATGCCTTTAAGGTAATTCAGGATGCAAG
>RFHT01000547.1 GCA_003696835.1 Bacteroidota bacterium | reverse complement strand
GGTTCGGAATAATATTGTATATCCATTAAAATCCTGGCAGGATATTCCAGAATATTTTTTGTGTGTATTCTACTCTTTATTTGGGGCAAGTGATGCTTCAAGTGGTCCTAAACTATTTGAGCTTATTTCTGCCCATGCCTTACGAAATTTTATTGATGGAGAAATTTATACTTTTGGTTTTCCTGGAAGTAAAAACCTAAATGAATGCCTGGACGAAATTGCGGATAATTGTATGGAGAAAAGAGGCATACCTGCTCATTCAGACTATAAAGATGATGGGGTAGATGCCATTGCATACAAGCTTTTTGCTGATGAGAGGAGTGGAAACCTCTACATTCTTTTGCAATGTGCAGCTGGCATACATTGGACTAAGAAAAAACCAATTAATTTAGGGCGCTGGACCAATTATATTCAATGGTTTTCGAATAATATTTTGTGCTCAATTTCCACTGCAGATTATGTAAGTGAAAGGGATTGGGCAAAGAGAGTCTCAGATTATGGAATCATATTGGATAGGATGCGGATTTACAATTTTTTGTATAAAGAATCTGTTGATACCTCTTTGCGAGCGCATGTATTTAGCTGGTGTACGCAACAATTGAATTCACTATGAAGTTCATCGATTTATTTGCTGGTTTGGGAGGGTTTCATGTTGGGTTGAAAAGGTTGGGCCATCATTGTGTTTTCGCAAGTGAAAAAAAGGAAAGCTTAGCATCTTTATATGAGAGAAATTTTAATATTGAAGTAAACCGGGATATTACCAAGGTAGATATAAAGCATATACCTGCTCATGATATTTTATGTGCAGGCTTTCCTTGTCAGCCCTTCTCTAAAGCAGGTAGCCAGGAAGGGTTAAACGACAAGAGTAACGGATACTTGTTTAATTTGATTGCTGAAATTTTAGAAACACACCGACCTGAATACTTTATTCTGGAAAATGTGAGAAATTTGCAATACCATAATAATGGAAAGACCTGGAAATATATACAAAAGATATTAAGTGAGAAACTAAAATATGCCGTTTCGGCCCAGGTATTGTCGCCTCATCAGTTTGGAATACCCCAACATAGAGAACGTTTTTTTATCATTGGTTCAAAAAGTTCAGACCTCTCTTCTTTCCAATGGCCCAGGCCCCTAAAGGTGCAAAACGAGTTATCTATACATGACTATTTGAGCGATGAAAACCTCCCTGAATTTCAATTAGAAGAAGAAAAAAAGAAAGTATTGGAAGTGTGGCAGGAATTTTTAGATAAATTTCCGGCTTCAGCAAAGCTGCCAAGCTGGCCTATTTGGAGCATGGAGTTTGGGGCCACATACCCTTTTGAAAAAACAACCCCCTTCGCCAGTTCTTCAACAGCTTTGGATCATACGAACGGCATTTATGGAATTCCGTTAAAAGGACTCGCAAAAGAAGAAAAATTTCAATTATTACCCGCTTACGCAAGAACCCCTCAGCATGAATTTCCAACATGGAAGAAACATTTTATCAGAAGTAATCGAGCTTTTTATACAAAACATAAGCCCATTATTGAGGATGTTGTCGAAAAAATAGCTTCTTTGGGTATTCCGAGCTATCAAAAATTTGAATGGAATCTACAAGGAGAAGAAAGAAACATATACAAGCATATTATTCAGTTTAGAGGGTCTGGAGTGAGGATAAAGAGGGCTAATTATTTTCCTTCTCTTGTGACTGTAAGAACACAAACCCCAGTTATTGGCTGGAAACTTAGATACATTACCCCTAAGGAAGGAGCGTTAATCCAATCCTTAGATTCCATTGAGCTACCTCAAAAATTGCCTACTGCTTATAGTGCGCTGGGTAATGCGGTAAATGCTGAGCTTGTCTATCTCATTGCAAAAGCTCTTGTTGTTGAAAATGTTACCGTTATATAACCCATTCGTCCTCCCGTATCCCCCTTTCACCACCCCAAAGCGGTTCTTCATCTGCGCATTTCCAAAAACCTGCCTATTTGACTACCTTTATTCATTCAAGCATTGACCCATTTTATGAAACAACCAACAAATACTGCTATGATGAAAAAATTTATGCTGCTTACGGTATGTCTGCTCATGGCCTTTCCCCTCCTGGCCCAGCAGGAGCAGATCGATTACGACATGGTGTACAACATCAAGCGGGAGGGCCTGCAAAACTCTGAGGTGATGGACATCGCCTTTTACCTCACCGATGTGGCGGGCCCACGGCTGACCAACTCTCCGGGCTACACCCGTGCGGCGGAGTGGGCCAAGGGCAAATTTGAGGAATGGGGCCTGAAAAACGCTGCCCTGGAGCCCTGGGGAGAGTTTGGCAAAGGTTGGGAAAACCAGAAGCTGTACATTGCCATGACCAAACCCTACTACGCCCCCCTCATTGCGGCGCCCAAAGCCTGGACGCCCGGTACCAAAGGCCTGGTAAAAGGGGAGGTTATTTTTATGGATGTGGAGGATGAAGAAGACCTGCACAGCTACCAGGGCAAAGTAAAAGGCAAAATTGTGCTGCTCAAGCCCAGCTCGGAGGTGGAAACCAGCTTTGAGGCAGACGCCCGGCGCTTTACGGAGGAAGAACTGGCCGAGATGGCCAAGCAGCCTTTGTCGAGCCGCAGCTCGCGTTACGACCCCGCTCGCCTGGCCCAGTGGCGTAAGCAGCGTGCCCTGATGGAAAAAGTCAACGCCTTTTTGTCGGTGGAAGGGGCAGCCCTGGTATTGCGCGGCACGCGGGGCCGCGAGGGGACGCTCTTCACCAGTGGCGGCCGTGGCTATCGCAGCAATGCCAGCCCCGAGCTGCCCACCATCGAACTGCAGGCCGAGCACGCCCTGCGCATGGCGCGTCTGCTGGAAGAGGGCATAGAGGTAGCCGTAGAGGCCGAAATGAAAAACGTCTTTTTCGACAAAGACCTGCAGAGCTACAATGTGGTGGCCGAAATTCCCGGCACCGACCCCCAGCTCAAAGATGAGATCGTGATGCTGGGCGCCCACCTGGACTCCTGGCACAGTGCCACCGGTGCCACCGACAATGCCGCCGGCTCGGCCGTGATGATGGAGGCCATCCGCATTTTGCAGGCTGCCGGGGCCCAACCCCGCCGCACCATCCGCATTGCCCTCTGGTCGGGCGAGGAGCAGGGACTGCACGGCTCCCGCAACTACGTAAAAAACCACTTTGGCGACCCTTCCACCATGGAAATGAAGCCTGAATACGACAAGTTTGCCGGCTACTTCAACATCGACAACGGCACAGGCCGCATACGGGGCATTTACCTGCAGGGCAACGATGCTGTACGCCCCATTTTCGAGCAGTGGTTTCGGCCCTTCGACGACATGATAGACAACCGCACCATCACCATACGCAATACGGGCGGCACCGACCACCTCGCCTTTGACCAGATTGGGCTGCCGGGCTTTCAGTTTATACAGGACCCCATCGCCTACAGTACCCGCACCCACCACACCAACATGGACACCTACGAAAGGTTGCAAAAGGAAGACCTCATGCAGATGGCCTGCATAGTGGCTTCATTTGTGTACCACACGGCTATGCGCGATGAAAAGCTGCCCCGCAAACCCATCAAAACGGAAAGCAGCAGCTCTGCGCAGCGGT
>RFHT01000546.1 GCA_003696835.1 Bacteroidota bacterium | reverse complement strand
CCGAAGTGGCAGGGATGGTACTCACACGATGTGGCGGTACATCCCCAGCAGCCCAACACCATCATCTACGTGGGCATTGATGCCTGGAAATCCACTGATGGAGGCAAAACCCTTAACATCAAATCGGACTGGCGGGGTGGTTTTAAACCTGGCCCCAAATACATTCATGCCGACATTCATGCAGTATATTACCATCCTGCTCACCCGGAATGGATATATTATGCCTCCGACGGAGGGGTTTTCAAATCCGAAGACGGGGGTGAAACCTTTATGGACTGCAACCACGGCTATCAGACCAGCCAGTTCTACGCCAATTTCAGCAACTCCACGACCCGACCCGACTTTGCCATTGGGGGAATGCAAGACAATTCCAGCGTGATTTACAGGGGCAAAAAAGAATGGTGGCGCGTACTGGGTGGCGATGGTATGTCCACAGCCATCAACCCCGAAAACGACCGCATACTGTATGGCTCCTACCAGTACCTGGGGCTCATGCGTTCCAGAAATGGGGGCCATCGCTGGGAGCCCATTAGCCCGCCTGTGGAGCAAGGCGCAGATGTAGAGGCAGTTACCAATTTCGCTGCTCCCTATGAAATTGCTCCTTCCAGCTCCAATGTGCTGTATGCCGGCAGAAATTACCTCTACCGTTCCACCGATTTTGGCAGCAGTTGGAAGCAAACCACTGCCAGGCCCCTGGCGGAAAATAACCCCATTTTGTCGATTGCAGTGGGGCCGAAAAATCCCCAGCTGGTATATGTGGGCACCTCTGCCCTCAACACTCCACCGGCAAAAGTACTCAAAAGCACAGATGGCGGCCGTTCATGGGCCGACCTGAGTGCCCACATGCCGGACCGTCTGCCCATGGACATCGCCATTGAGCCCGGCAATCCTCAATGCGCCTACGTCGTATTTTCTGGTTTTGATAATTCGCATGTGTGTAAAACCGAAAATGGGGGCAAAGACTGGTATAGCCTGGATAATAGTCTGCCCAATGTGCCTGCCAACAGCATCCTGATTGACCCGCGACATCCTTCCCATTTATACCTGGGCAACGACCTGGGCGTATATTTTTCCTCCAATGGCGGAGCTTCCTGGGAGCCATTTACCCGTGGATTGCCCGAAGCCATCATGGCCATGCACCTGAGCGATTCCCCCTCCAACCGGAAAATCCGGCTGGCCAGCCACGGCCATGGGGTGTGGGAGGTGGATTATGTGCGGAAATAACCTAATACTCAAAAAGCCTCCCGGTACAATGCCTGGAAATCTTCCAGCTTCACAGGCCTGGGGTTGTTGGGGTGCGCAAAATCCCGCAAGGCCAGTTCTGCCAGGGCCGGGAGGTGATGTTCCTCCACACCTGCATCCCGCAAGCGCATGGGTAGCCCAATGGCTTCATTCAGCTGGAACAGGCGCTCAATTACTGCAGTGCCATTTGAGGTGCTCAGTCCCATAACCTGAGCCATGCGGCCAAAGCGTTCTTCTTGCCCCGGCAGGTTGAAGCGCATCCCATAGGGCAAGTTGATGGCGTTGGCCAGCCCATGATGCATATCGAGCAGGGTAGAAAGTGGATGGGCCAGCGAATGCACCACCCCCAACCCTTTTTGGAAAGCCACGGCTCCCATCATGGACCCCAGCATCATGGCGGAGCGAGAGGCTTCATCGGGTTGATTTACAGCTTTTTCGAGATGGTGAATAATGAGCCGGATTCCTTCCAGGGCGATGCCGTCGGCCATGGGATGGTAGTTTTTGGCCAAAAATGCCTCCATATTATGCGTAAGAGCATCCATACCCGTAGCAGCTGTAATAGGAGCCGGAAGTTCAAAAGTAAGGGCCGGATCGGCAAATACCTGCCGGGCCATCAGGCTGGGGTGAAAGAGAATGCGTTTGCGTTTGGTGTCATCTTCGGAAATGATGGCAGAACGCCCTACCTCACTGCCCGTGCCTGAGGTAGTAGGCACCGTAACAAAGGGGGGAATGGGCTCCGTCACGTATTTGTCGCCCCCTTCCAGGTCGTCATAATCAAACAGCTCGCGGGTGTTGTGGATGCTCAGGGCAATGGCCCGGGCCACGTCCATGGCTGCACCGCCGCCTATACCCACAATGCTGTCACGTTGAGATTCCCGGTAGGCATCCCTGCCAGCCAGCACATCCGACTTGATGGGGTTGGCATGTATATGGGCAAATACTTCGGTAGAAAGCCCAGCCTGTCTCAGGCTGTCCCGAATCTGCCTGAAAAATCCCAATTCTGCCACCTTGGGGTCCGTCACCAGCAAGGGACGGCCCAGGCCTGCATCTTTGAGGTAGGCGGGCAACTCCTGTATGGCCCCCGTACCAAATCGTATGTTGGTAGGAAAACTAAAAGAAGTGATCATGTATCAGATAAGTTCAAAATACCGTTTAAATTCCCAGTCAGTAACCGCCTTGGCAAACTCGCGCCACTCCCATTCGCGCGTAGCCACAAAATGATCGACAAAGCCTTCACCAAACAGTTCCCGGGCAAGGTCAGAGCGCTTCATGGCTTCTGTGGCCTCGGCCAGGTTGCGGGGTAACACCCCATAGCGTTTTTCCTCATAGCCGTTACCAACAACTTTGGGCTGCTCCAGTTTTAAGCCCTTGCGTATGCCGTACAGGCCGCTGGCCAGGCAGGCCGCCATGACCAGGAAGGGGTTGGTGTCTGAGCCGCTTACGCGGGTTTCCAGCCGGGCCGATTTTTTGCCCGCAGTGAGCACCCGCAGGGCTGTAGTGCGGTTGTCGCGGCCCCAGGTGAGGGTGGTGGGGGCCCAGGCGCCCTCCACCAGGCGTTTGTAGCTATTGATGGTAGGGGCAAACATGGGCAAAATGTGAGGCAAACAATGCAATTGGCCTGCCATGTAGGATTTCATCAGATCGCTCATGTTGTTTGCATCCTTTTCATCAAAAAAGAGGTTGTGCTGTTCATCCCATAGGCTTTGGTGCACATGGCCGCTGCAGCCGGGCAGGTCCACCCGCCACTTGGCCATGAAGGTAGCTACCAGCCCATGCCGGTAGGCAATTTCCTTCACAGCGGTTTTGAAGAGGGTGGCCCGGTCGGCTGCCGTGAGTACATCTCCATACAAAATGGCAGCCTCATATACCCCAGGGCCTGTTTCGGTGTGCAGGCCTTCCAGGGGCACGTCAAATTTCCCCAATAAGTCAAATAGGTCGTTGAAGTACGCACTTTTCAGCGAGGAGCGCAAAATGGAATAGCCAAACATGCCCGGGGTCATGGGTTTGGGCTGCACAAAGTGTTTGTCGTATAGCGACTGGGGGCTTTCTTCAAAATTAAACCATTCAAATTCCTGGGAAAACTTGGGAGCAAAGCCCGCATCTCGCGCCTGCTTCCGGATTTTTTTGAGCAAGTTGCGGGGGCAGGATACCAGGGCTTCGCCTTTTTCGTTGACAAAATCTGCCAGGAAAAAGGGCATGTCTCCTTCCCAGGGGATTTTTCTGAACGTGTTCAAGTCTATGCTGGCTGCTGCATCCGGGTAGCCGGTATGCCAGCCCGTTACCTGCACATTGTCATAGCACACGTCGGCTGCATCCCATCCAAAAACCACATCACAAAAGCTAAACCCGCCTTTTATGATGCTCTTAAACTTGTCACGATGGATGATCTTGCCCCTCAAAATGCCGTCTATGTCGGTGATGGCCAGCTTTACTTTGGCCCCTTCGTACTGGTCGATGTAATCTAATATGCGGCGCTGATCCATGGGTTTGAAAAATCTTTTGTATGTTATCAGATATACCTCTTATAAATCGAACCCAATTTAGCAAAAGCCATGAACAATGCACGATTTTGCCGGACGAGATTTATGGTGCTGGCCTCCTTTTGTCTGAGTTTCACTCTTCAGTCGGTTTTGGCCCAGGCACTCAACCCGCAGGTGGTACAGGTGCCCATGCGCGACGGCAAAGAACTGGCAGCGGATATCTATCTGCCAGCCGATACCGGCAGCTTTCCAGTCATTCTTATCCAAACGCCCTATATACGGCTCGCCTTTCGCAGCATTGGGCTGCCTCTGGGCATAGATAAAGACCTGGCAGGCAGCCCCTATGCCTTTGTAATAGCCGACTGGCGCTGCTTTTACGGCTCTGCTGCTGCCTGTAAAGTGGATGCCAACCGGGGCGAAGACGGGTACGACCTGGTGGAATGGATTGCTACCCAGAGCTGGTGCAATGGAAAAATCGGCCTTTGGGGTCCCTCGGCTCTGGGCAATGTGCAGTTTCAAACCGCCAGGGAGCAGCCTCCTTCTCTTACTTGTATGGTGCCGCTGGTTTCAGATGCCAGCTTTGATTACCTGGAGTATTTTCCCGGAGGCATGGCCCGTACCGAATACATTGAGCAGCTCGACGGCCTGGGTTTCAACTTTTCACGCCTGCTATACGCCAACCCGGTGCACAACCTCACCTGGGACATAGCCGAAGCGGCCACTACCTATTCCGACAGAATCAAGGTGCCTGTGCTGATGATAGGAGGCTGGTATGACCACAATGCCGATGCCATGGTAAGGCAATTCGGTGAATTGCGGTCAGTCTCGGACGAAGCAGTGCGTTCCCAACACCGGTTGCTCATGGGCCCCTGGGCCCATGGGGGTGCTGGCCCGGCACAGGTGGGCACTGCCCGGCAGGGCGAGCTGAGCTTCCCCAATGCTGCGGGCTGGCACGACAGTCTGGCCATTCGCTTTTTTGATTATTACCTCCGCGACATGGACAATGGCTGGCCCAATACGCCCCCTGTTACCTTTTACCAAATAGGAGAGAACTATTGGGATTCTTCTGAAATCTTTCCCCCTGAGGCAAAATCAAGCTCGGAGTTTTATTTGGCAGAAAATGGTCGCCTCAGTCCGGGCCAGCCTGCGGAACTGCGTACTTTCCAGTTTGCTTATGATCCCAATGACCCTTCACCCACCCATGGAGGGGCAACCCTGCGGGCCGACCTGCTGCAGGGACCTTACGATCAGAGCCAGGTAGTAGAAAGCCGGACCGATAATGTGCGCTTTACTTCTGATGAGCT
>RFHT01000545.1 GCA_003696835.1 Bacteroidota bacterium | reverse complement strand
GTGCACAACCTCCAGAAATGGTTCATCTGGTGCTACTCCAGTTCTACCACCAGGTCGTCCTGCTCCACCATGGTCATCTCCGGCAGGTGTACCTGCTTCACCACCCCCGCCTTGTGCGCACTGATGGTGGACTCCATTTTCATAGCCTCAATCACGAAAAGGGGCTGGTTTTTCTTCACTTTGTCGCCTGCTTTGACAAATATCTTGGTGAGGCGTCCCTGTAAAGGAGAGCCCACCTCATTGTCTTTTTCGGCTTTTCGGTGTTCCTTTTTGTCCACGGCCATGCTGCGGTCGAGTATGTCCACATAGCGGGTCTGGCCGTTTATTTTGAAATAGACCGAGCGCATGCCTTCTTCATTGGGCTCTGTGCAGTACATGTAGCGGATGAGCAATTTTTTACCACTTTCAATTTTGACGAGTATTTCCTCATTGGGCTTCATGGGGTAAAAGAAGGCCAGCGTGGGGATTTTAGCTACCTCATCGTAGGTTTTGAAGTGGAAAAAATAATCTTCAAACACCTTGGGGTAGAGCTTGTAGGCAATGAAGTCGAGCAGGCTGAGCTGCTCGTCAAAGGCAAGTTTAAATTCTTCAAATTCTTTGTCAAAATCTACGGGCTTGAGGTGGGCATTGGGCCGCTCGGAATAGGGTTTTTCGCCTTTGAGCACGATTTGCTGCAGCTTGGTGGGAAAGCCGCCATAGGGCTGGCCCAGGTCGCCGCGGAAAAAACTCTTGACCGACTCGGGAAAGGCCAGTTGCTCGCCTTTGGTGAGCAAGTCCTCTGGTGTGAGGTCGTTGCTGGTCATAAAGAGGGCCATATCGCCCACCACCTTGGAGGAGGGCGTCACTTTCACGATGTCGCCAAAGAGGGCATTGACCAGGGCATAGTTTCGCTTGATGGTTTCAAATTTGTCTTCCAGGCCCAGGGATCGCGCCTGGGGCAGCAGGTTGGAGTACTGCCCGCCAGGGATTTCGTGCACATATACCTCGGCCGTGCCGGCGCGCAGCTCCGACTCAAAGGGGTAGTAATAGCTGCGCACCACTTCCCAGTAATTGGCAAACTCGTTGAGTTTGTGCAGGTCGATGGGGTTTTCGCGGGGGTGGCCCTGCATCACGGCCACCAGGGAGTTGAAGTTGGGCTGGGAAGTAAGGCCCGACATGGAAGCCAGGGCCACATCCACCACATCCACCCCTGCATCTATGGCTTCGAGGTAGGTGGCCGCCTGCATGGAGGAGGTATCGTGTGTATGCAGGTGAATGGGGATGTCGAGGGCTTCTTTCAGGGCGCTGACCAGCATGCCGGCTGCCCGTGGTTTGAGCAGGCCGGCCATGTCTTTGATGGCCAGTATATGCGCCCCCTCATCTTCCAGGCTGCGGGCCAGGTCGAGGTAGTACTGCAGGTTGTACTTCTGGCGTTTGGGGTCGGAGATATCGCCCGTGTAGCATATACAGGCTTCGGCTAAGGCCTGGGTGCGCTCGCGCACGGTGCGTATGCTCACCTTCATGGCCTCTATCCAGTTGAGGGAGTCGAAAATGCGGAAGATGTCGATGCCGGTTTCCCAGGCTTTTTCGATAAAGGTTTCGATGAGGTTGTCGGGGTAGGCCTTGTAGCCCACGGCATTGGAGCCCCGCAGCAGCATTTGCAGCAGGATGTTGGGGATGCGCTCGCGGAAAATGCGCAGCCGCTCCCAGGGGCTTTCTTTGAGGAAGCGCATGCACACGTCAAAGGTGGCCCCTCCCCACACCTCCATGGAAAATATTTCGGGATGGCACTTGGCATAGCTGTGGGCAATATGGGCCATGTCGATGGTGCGCATGCGGGTGGCCAGCAGCGATTGGTGTGCATCCCGGAAGGTAGTATCGGTATAGTGGATTCTGGGGTCCTTTTTCAACTCTTCGAGAAATTTTTCCCGGCCCAGGGCTGTGAGGCGGTTTTTGCTGCCTTCGGGATAAGGCCCGAAGTGATCGTATTCCGGAACGTGTGCCTGGCGAAAGCTGCGCCTGGGGTCCACCCATTTCACATCGGGGTTGCCATTTACCACCACATTGCCCAGGTAGCGTATGGCCTTGGTGGCCCGGTCGCGGCTGGGGCGTACCTTCAGCAGCTGGGGATTTTGCTCAATAAAGCCCACCGTGGCCAGGCCCTGCTGAAATTCGGGGTTGTTCATCACATTGAGCAGAAAGGGAATATTGGTTTTTACCCCTCTGATACGAAACTCGCGCAGAGCACGGTGTATGCGCTTGCTGGCTCCTTTGAGGGTGCGTCCCCAGCCGGAAACCTTCACCAGCAGGGAGTCAAAAAAGGGACTGATGTCCACCCCGGCATAGCTGCTGCCGCCGTCCAGGCGTATGCCAAAACCAGCTGCACTGCGGTAGGCAATGATGCGGCCGTAATCGGGCTGGAAGTCGTTTTGGGGGTCTTCGGTGGTGATGCGGCACTGAATGGCAAAGCCATTGACTTTCACCTCCTCCTGGCTGCGGATAAATATCTGGGGATCGGCCAGCTCATTGCCTGCGGCAATGAGGATCTGGCTACGCACGATGTCGATGCCCGTAATTTGTTCCGTAATGGTATGCTCCACCTGTATGCGGGGATTTACCTCTATGAAATAAATATTTCCCTGCTTATCCACGAGAAACTCCACCGTCCCGGCATTGTTGTACTGCACATGGCGGGCAATGCGCAGGGCATAGTCGAAGAGCGCCTGGCGGGTGGACTCCTCCAGCACCGAAGGGGCAATTTCCACTACTTTCTGAAACCGGCGCTGCACCGAACAGTCGCGTTCATAGAGGTGGACGAGCTTACCGTAGTTGTCGCCCAGTATCTGCACCTCTATGTGCTTGGGGTCATCTATGTATTTTTCGATAAAAATGGTGTCGTCGCCAAAGGCATTTTGGGCTTCGTTTTTGGCTTCGCGAAAGGCCTGGCTTAGCTGGGCCTCATTGTGGACCACGCGCATGCCCCTGCCGCCGCCGCCGGCGGCGGCTTTGAGCATAACGGGATACCCGATGCGGGCAGCCTCCTGCCGGGCAGTTTCCAGCTTGTCCAGCTTCAGCTGGCTGTCGGGAATGAGGGGAACGCCCACCTCTCTGGCCACCTGCTTGGCCATCACCTTATCGCCCAGGCGCTGCATCACCTCCGGGCGGGGCCCGATAAACACAATTCCCTCTTCCTGGCACCTGCGGGCAAAGTCCACGTTTTCCGACAAAAAGCCGTAGCCGGGGTGTATGGCATCCACCCCTTTTTGTTTGGCTGTATGGATGATGTTTTCTATATCCAGGTAGGGCCTGAGCGGCTCGTGGTCGGGCCCGATCTGGTAGGCCTGGTCGGCCTTGTAGCGGTGCAGGGAGTAGCGGTCTTCGTAGGAATACACCGCCACCGACTGTATGTTGAGTTCGGAAATGGCCCTAAGCACGCGAATGGCAATTTCGCCCCGGTTGGCCACCATGATTTTACGAAACTTCTGTACTTGTTTTGTCATGGGTTTATGGAGGGGTTAGTTGTTTTTGGGTTATGTTATTGATAATATTACAGGTAAAATTATATAAATTTTCTATTAAATGTGCTTATTTATTGCAAAATATAAATTCCCCTCTTGGGTTTTTAGCCGACGAAACCAAGTGCCAGGTTCTACCAGGCCGGTGCATTAACAAATATTTGAGCTGTTACCCATCCCACCAAATGGTTTTTGCGTAAATACTTTCAGGCGTATTTGGCCCATTCTCACACTTTGCAGCAAACAATTTTACAGTCATTTTGTCTATTTACCTACATGTGGTTGCATAAAAAGCACAGTCTTGTTATATTTAGTTACAATTTTTCATCATGCACATACGAATTTTTGCAATTTCCATCTTTACTTTGTTCCTGTTCGTAGCAGGCTGCAGCGTTGATCCGCCTTATGACCTGGAGCCAGTTATTACCTCTCTTGATATTCAGCCCAAGGTGGTACGCGAATTTCAGGACACCATCATCATTTCGGTAGGCTTTACCGATGGTGACGGCAATTTGGGCGACGACGGCAACAAGCAGTTCAATCTGTTTGTAAAAGACAACCGCCCCGGCATTCCGCCCGAGCTGGCCACGATTTCCTATATATTACCCAACCTTACGCCCGACGCCAAAAATCCGGCCATCACCGGAGTTATCACCATTCAATATCCCCCCGCGGCCATTTTGAACGGCCAGGAGATGGAAAAAACCACCTATGATGTGCGCCTGGTGGACCGTGCAGGCAACGAAAGTAAAACCGAAACTTCCGATACCATTACCATTATCCGCTAGGTTGGCCCGGAATTCATGCTAAACACGTAATTGTTGCCGCGTTTTACTTCCAGATACAGGCTTCTTTTGGCCATCAGGGCTTCCTCCAAATAGTTGAAAGCTTGCTTGAGCTCCCCCCCGCTGCCACAGATGAAGATGTCCACGGCTACGTAAGCATGTTCGGGCCAGGTGTGTATGCTGATATGGCTTTCCTGGAGCAATACTACGCCCGTAATCCCCTGTGGAGAAAAAGCATGCATGCGGCTGTCTATGACCGTGGCGCCGCAGATGCGGGCAGCCTCCAGCAGTTGAGCCTCTAAAAAGGCCATATCGTTTATGCGCCCCGGGTCGCATCTGTAATATTCGGCCAGAAGATGCAGTAGCGGTTTTTCCATCCCTTTTTGAAGCAAATATACACAATGGCGGCGCTTCAAGTCGTGTAAATCCAATTTTTTCTCCCATTCCCTCATAAACGGCACGTTTATTGAGATTTTTAGCCTGAATCCCTAAACGCTCGTTTCTTCTGTATCCATGACTCAAGCCAGGAATTTTGTTGTAGCCTTTCTCGCTTTGCTCCTGATACCTGTTCCCATTGCCAAACCATTTGCTTTTATTTTTGCAAGTGAGTCCAATCCCGACATCGTTACCCATCCCATCGGGTACAGCGGTACGGGCGGGGCCATCACCATTTCGGTGGGTATCAATCCTGGCAGCCCCAACGCGGCCCAAATGGTCATTCCCACCCAGAATGTCATCAATATTTTCAACAAACTCTTTCCCGGCAACGGTAACCTCATTTTTGGCAGCAACAATAATGTGCCTTCGGGCCAGCTGGATTTTGAGTCCACCCTGCTGCACGAGCTGGGCCATTCCCTGGGCCTGGCCCACGTCAATGCAGCCACCGAGTCGGGGCTCACAGGCGATGACCAAAACTACACCAAAGCCGGTAACGGCGCCGACAATGTGTTTAACCTCAACCCCGGCACCGATGGCATCATCGGCTCGGCCGATGATGTGCGGGGTGACGACCTCAACCTCAATTATTTCAAAATCAGCGATAACAACCCCTTCACCATAGAGCCCACGGTGGATGCCACCACCTACAGCCGCGATGTGGCCGACCTGCCTTCGGGGCACAACTTTTCCACCAACGGCGACCGGGCTGTGGCCGCAGGGGTATATGCCATTTCCAATACCGAGTGTGTGATGCAGCAGGGCACGTATTACGACGAAGCCCAGCGCTTTCTCACGACCGACGACGTGGCGGGCCTGCGCTATGCCATGGCTGGGCTGGATGAAATTGCCGGCACGGCCGACGACTACACCTTTGAGCTGGTTTATGCCGGCATGGACGCCAGCGCCGACATTGTGATACAGTTTGACAACAGCGAAACGGGATTTGCTGTCTCCAAGTCCAGCGGCATTTTTCTGGGTGCTTCCGGCCACATGGCCATCATCTCCTCCAATATTTACTTCAACACCGGCTTTGCCTGGTTTTTCAACGACGTTTCCAACTCCGTTTTTCCCGTGGAGTTTGTCGCTTTTGAGGTAAATAAGGAAAAAGGACGGGCCCGCCTGGACTGGGCCACGGCCAGCGAAAGCAACAGCAGCTTTTTTGTGGTAGAGCGCAGCGCCAATGGCAGCAGCTGGGAGGCGGTAGGCCGCGTGGCGGCCGTCGGCAACAGCCAAAGCCAAAGGCATTACCACTTTTATGACGAAGGTGCCGGCCAGGCCGGCAGCCTGCTCTTTTACCGCCTCAAAGAGGTGGACCAGGACGGCAACTTCATGTACAGCGAAATGGTGGAGTACGCCCATGAGCTCACCCCCCTGAGTACGCTGGAGTTTGCCCCCAACCCCATCAACAGCCAGACTCTGTATGAATGGGAAGCCGCTGAGGCACAAATCACCAGCTTTTCCGTATTTAATATGGAAGGCAAAATGCTGTTTCAGCACCATCTGCAGGCCCGTAAGGGCTACAACCGCTTCCAGTTGGGCAAACACCTGGATTTACAGCCCGGCCTGTATGTATTGCAGGTCATAGCCGGGCCTCATGTTCAATCTTTAAAGTTTATTATAAATAACTAGCTAGCATGGTAGGTAGAAGAACGCTATTCATTTTCCTCCTCTCATTCGTATGTATCATTCCTGTTTTTGGCCAAACCCTGGAGCAAAACCTGCGGCAGGTGTATGCCCAGCTTCCCGACAGCGTGCAGCAGTCGGTGCGTACCTTTGCCGCGCGCAAATATGCCCAGAAAAACCCTAGCCAGGTGCTCCACATTACCAACGTTCAGCAGTTGCTGACTGCCCTGGCCCAGCTTTCGCCCCAGCAGCGCGAGCAGGTGCTGCGCTATGCGCAGAAGCGACACAACGCCCTGCTGGCCAACCAGGGCGGCACGGTGCTCTTTGAAAGTGTAGAAGAACCCAGGCCAGGGCACCCCTCCAAAAAGGGCAAATCCAAAACCAAAATTCCCGACCCTTATTAAGGCAATAAACATACAGCTGTTATTGATCGGGCAGTTCTAGGTTTGAAGGAGAAAAAAAAACTGCTAGATTCACGACATTGTTTGCACAGGCTCCAGCATATATTGGGGCCTTTTATGTTTCAATTAATCAGTGAACAGCAAGATGAAAGATACCTATTACAATCCGGCGGACCTGGCCAAATTTGGCAAGGTAACGGACTTCCAGGAAGAACTGGGCAAAAAGTTTTTCGACTATTACGGCTCCGTATTTGAGGAAGGCGCATTGACCAAACGGGAGAAATCCCTCATTGCGCTGGCGGTGGCCCATGCCGTGCAGTGCCCCTACTGCATTGATGCCTACACGGCGGATTGTTTGCAAAAAGGAGCCGATGAGGAAATGATGATGGAGGCCGTACACGTGGCCGTGGCCATACGCGGGGGCGCCTCCCTGGTGCATGGGGTGCAAATGATGAACAAGGTGAATGAACTCAGCATGTAAGGCAGACAATTTTTTACATACCCTGCCCCCAGATAAACTTTGCAAGGGGGTGCAGCGTTATTAGGATATGATTCGCAAACCTTTCCTCGGCTTGCCCTTGCTTGTATTGGCTCTGTGTATGTGGAGATGTAATGGCATCAAGCAGGTCATTTTGCCACATACCGAGCTCATTTTTCCCCTGGAAGCAGGAAAATATACCATTACCCACGTCATAGATACCACCTTCGATACCAGCGGGCCGGTGGTGGACCGCTACTTCAAGAAGGAGGTCATAGGCGGAAAAGAGGCCGACCTGCTGGGCCGCCAGCTCACCCTGCTGCAAACCTACCGCTCGCCCGAAGAGCTGGGGCAGAACTACCAGTTTGAAACGGCTCAGCTCTGGACCCTCTACAAGGACGAGGGCACCACTGGCGAACGCTATGCCGAACGCATAGAGGACAATGTGCGCACCCGCGTGCTGAAGTTTCCCGTTCACCCCTACATCTCCTGGAACGGTAACCTCTATAACAGCAAAGGCCCACAGGAATTTTATTACCTCAATGTGGATTCTACTGTGGTGGTCAATGGAAATACCTTCGAACACTGTGTGGTCGTTATCCAAAAGGCCGATACCACCAGCGCCATCAGCTACAAATACGCCTACGAAATCTACGCACCC
>RFHT01000544.1 GCA_003696835.1 Bacteroidota bacterium | reverse complement strand
GTCCACAGGGCATGAGTGGCCCCCCCATTGATCCCTACCTCGTCCATGCCGCGATTTTCCACCAGCTCATACAAATCCTCCAGCACATCCTGCTGCCCGCGCTCCACCAGCAGGCGCTGGGCTGTGAGCCGCCAGAAGAGGTTGTCGTGCCTCAGAGCCTTCACCAGCCCGCCGGGGCGGTCTTTGCTCAACTCCAGGGGCTTGTAGGCAGGAGCCTGCTGGTGTACAATGCGGTAAATGCGGCCGTGGCTGCGGTCGCGCAGGGGGTTGATGTGGGCATTGCCCTTGCCGTTTTCCCCCGCAAAGCCCCCCCGTATGGGATTGGGTGTAGGGTTGTGTTGAATAATGAAGTTGTACCAATCGGCTACCCATAGCGCCCCGTCGGGCCCTACTTCGGCATGTACAGGCGACACCCATTCATCCACACTGGCCAGCATGTTCCACTCATCGCGCAACACAAAGCCTGCTCCCTCCTTTTCCAGGGCGCCTTTGGCCAGCAGATGCCCCGTGGGCTCGCAAATAAAGGCCATGCGGTTCCAGTACGCCCGTGGGAAGGCACGGGCAGTGTAGAGGTTGTGGCCCGCAGCAGCCGTAAACCCGCCAAACACATCCACCTGCCGGTAGTGCTCCGTAATGGGGTGAAAAGCATAGTAGCCTGCAATCTTTTTGCTGCCCAGCTTGGGAATGCCTGCTACCCCTTCAAAATAACTCAGTGGAATGCCCATGTACCAGCTGTGGGCGTTGTTGGCCGTGGAACCAAACACATCAAAACTTTCGCTAAAACCCAGCCCCCAGGTGTTGTTGCTGGTGCGGGCCATGAGCTCAAAGCTGCTGGCATCGGGCGCAAAGCGGTAAAAGGCCTGCCCAAAATCATACGACTTGCCAGCCACCCTTCCCCGAAAACCCGAATAGCCCACCGTGCCCCATATCTGGTTGTCGAAGCCATACTTCAGGTTGGAAGGGCCTGCATGTGTATCGGAGAGGCCCCAGCCGGAAATGAGCACTTCTTTCACATCGGCTTTGTCGTCCCCATCGGTATCTTTGAGAAAATAAAAATGAGGCGCCATAGAAATGATCACCCCCCCATTGGCAAATACCAGGCTGGTGGGGATGTTGAGGCTGTCGGCAAAAACTGTAAACTTGTCGGCCCGGCCGTCCCCGTCGGTGTCTTCACATATTTTGATGCGGTCGTCGCCCACGCTGCCTTCCTTCACCTCGTTGGGGTAGTCCACCGTTTCCAGCACCCACAGGCGCCCGCGCTCATCCCAGGCCATCGCAATGGGGTTGATAATGTCGGGTTCTTTGGCAAACAACTCCAGCCGGAAACCTGGGGGCACCTGTATCAGCTTTTGAGAAGCTTGCTGCGAAAGCGGCGCCTGCAGGGGCAGCTTTTCCGGCCGCTGCTCATAGTTGGCAATGTATTCGGAAGGAGTGTATTCCAGGCTGGGCAAATCCAACTGCTCCCACAGCCCCTTGACCCGATCTCCCACCGACCACACAATGGCCCGGAACATCAGCTCCTGAAAGCCCGGGTGGTGCCACACCCGCTCGTCGTGGCCAGAGGCCGTGTAAAACACCCGACCTTTGCCGTGGGTACGCGTCCAGGCCCAGGGCTCACGTTCTTCCCCTTCCACCCGCTCCATCAGCACCGTCCTGTCGGGATTGTGCTGGCGGTGTACGTAGGTTTCGTCCCAGGCTTCATAGGGCTGGAGCCCCTGCGTGATGGGATGATCCTGCCTGACGATCTGCGGCGCAAACACCCCCGCGCCATGCGTCTCAAACTGGGCGCCCACCAGCGCTATGTAGGCCTCGGAGTTGCGAAAACAGTAGCTGGCACAGTGTACCGGCAAAAAGCCATGACCTGCCGCCACATATTCCAGCAGGGCTTTCTCCTGGGCAGGGGTAATGCTGTCGTGGTTGGCATAAATCATCACGGCATCATACAGCGCCAGGTTTTCGGCATTGAGGTCCTCCGGACTGGCCGTGTAGGTGAAATGTATGCCACGGGGCGCCAGGGCTGAGGCCAGCATGGGCATGTATTTGGCAGCATGGTGGTGGGTGCTGTTGTGGCCCAAAAACAGCACTTCTATGTAGCGGGGCTGATCATCGGCCTGCTGTTCGGGCTGGCAGGCCGGCAACAGCAGCAGACTTGCTGCCAGCAAAAAAAGGAAGGGGCTAAAGCGTAGCATGCGGAAGTTTGTTTGATAGATTTGGTTGGATAAACATTAGGCTGCTTTCAGGTAAAGCATGCAGAAGCTTATTATACAAACAAAAGCGCGGATGTGTGATGTGCAAACGGTTGAAATAAGCTCGTGCACAAAGCGAACCAGCCTGCTTGCTTGCTTTTATGGAGGCAACGCCTGAGCTGGGTGCGCGTTACTGTAAGTATAATTTTCAAACCCATGCAACCCGCCGGGGGGTGATTGGCCTCATTGTACAAACCCCCGCAGCGCATTTTATTGAATGTGGCTTCAAACATACAAGCCTGGCACCTGCGCCAGCAGCAAGCCCTTTGCCCACGCTTAACGATTCTGGCATGAAAACACCTCTTAATTCCCTCTTGTTCTGCGCTATATGTTGTATGCTGTTTACCGCCAGGGGCGTGTCCCAAACGCCCCGGTCTTTGTACCTCAAAGATCTGCGGCTGAGCGGCAGCTTTTTTTCCGACCCCCTGAGCTTGCTGGCCCATACTGGCCTGCGTTCCGGCCAATGGGTACAAATACCCGGTGAGGCCGTTTCAGAGGCCATCCGCCAGCTTTGGAAGACGGGACTTTTTTCTGATATTCAAATAGAAACGGCTCACCTCAGCGGCGATACCGTAGAGCTGCATATACGGGTAGCCGAGCGTCAGCGCATCTCCCAGATCGTATTTGAGCAGCAAATACCCCAAAAAACGCAGCAAAAACTGCAGGAGCTGCTGCGGGTGCAGACCGGTAGCTTTTTCGACCAGGCTGCACTTGTGGAAAGCCGACGTCTCATGCGCAATTATTTCGTGGAAAAAGGCCATTACCAGGCCCACGTACACATCAAAACGGAGCCAGATGAAGTGCTCAGGCAGCACCTGCTGCTTCGCATTGAGGCAAACAAAGGCCCGCGTTACCACCTGAAAAAGGTGCGGCTGAAGGGCAATGAAGCATTGAGCAGGCGGGAAATGCGAAAGGCCATTTTGCCCCTGAAAACCAAAAAAAGCTGGCAATTCTGGAAGCGGGCCCCCTTTAGCCCGCAGGCGTGGAAAACGGCCAGGCAAAACCTGCTGGCGGCCTATCAAAACAAGGGCTTTCAGGATGCCCGCCTGCTGCGCGATAGCCTGTACACCCTGGGGAAGGGGGTGGTGCTGGAGTTGGAAGTCGAAGCGGGCAGCCCCTACTACTACCGCAGCATCAACTGGCTGGGCAATGTGCGCTTTTCTACCGATACCCTGCACCAACTGCTGGGCATTCGGCCGGGAGACCGATACAGCCCGCAGCAACTGGAGCAGCAGCTCTACGCCCACCCTGCCGGTCGCGACATCAGCGCCCTCTACCTGGACCAGGGCTATTTGTTTGTGCAGGTGGAGCCCCTCATCACCTACATGGCCAACGACTCCGTGGACGTGCTGCTGCGCATCACCGAGGGACCCCAGGCCAGTATTCGCAACGTGCATATCAGTGGCAACACCAAAACCAGTCAGCAGGTGATCCTGCGCGAGCTACGCACCATTCCCGGCCACAGCTTCAGCCGGGCTGAGCTATTGCGCAGCCAGCGCGAGCTCATGGCCCTGGGCTACTTCAACCCCCAAAGCCTGAAGGTAGTGCCCATCCCCCATGCCGAAACCGGTACGGTGGACCTGGAATACCAGGTGGAAGAACAACAAACCGACCAGTTTCAGCTTCAATTGGGCTGGAACCCCCGTTCCCGCAGCGGCGGCAGCGCCACCCTGGCCAGCGGCTTTGTGGGCACCCTCCAATTTAATTTTAACAACTTCGCCCTCAAGCGCCTCTTTGATCCCTGGGCCTGGAAGGAATACGGCATCCCCGCCGGCGAGGGCCAAAAACTCAGCCTGGCCTTTCAGTCCAACGGCGGCAGCTATCAAAACTATTCCATCAGCTTCCTCGAACCCTGGCTGGGCGGCAAAAAACCCAACAGCCTGGGCTTTCAGCTTTCGCACCAGGTGTTTCAGGATATTTCG
>RFHT01000543.1 GCA_003696835.1 Bacteroidota bacterium | reverse complement strand
GGGGTTGGCCAGGTTGGCCACTTTTTTGCGCCAGGGCTGTTCAAAATTGCTGTGCAGCAGCAGGCCCTGCTTCAGGCCGCGCCGGATGTGGCGGGGACGGAGGGGGAGCAGCTTTTCAGGCGGTGGGCCGCCTGCCAGGCTGTCGTTGCGTGCTTCCTGGGCCTGCAACCACTGCTGCAGGTTGTGCAGGTACTGGCGCATGCTGTCGGGTACCAGGGGCAGCAGGGGGGCGGGGTTGCCATCATTGGCAATGAGTCCCAGCTCGGGCACATTGTTGAAGAAGGCAAAGAACTGGTAATATTCTTTCTGTGAAATGGGGTCGTACTTGTGGTCGTGGCAGCGTGCACACTCCAGGGTGAGGCCCAGCATGGCGGTGCTCACCGTTTGGCTGCGGTCGGCCACGTATTCTACCCGGTATTCTTCGTCCACAATGCCGGCCTCGGAGTTGGCGCGGTGGTTGCGCAGAAAGGTAGTGGCCAGCCTGGACTGCTGGCTGGCAGCGGGCAGCAGGTCGCCTGCGAGCTGCCAGCTGAGAAACTGGTCGTAGGGCATGTTTTGGTTAAATGCCTGAATCACCCAGTCGCGCCAGGGCCACACGAAGCGGTAGCCGTCGTCCTGGTAGCCGTGAGAGTCGGCATATCGGGCCACATCCAGCCAGTCGGTAGCCAGGCGTTCACCAAAATGAACCGATGCCAGCATGCTGTCCACCACCCGCTGGTAAGCCGTGGCAGAGGTATCGGCCAGAAAGGCATCCAGCTCCTGGGGGGAGGGCGGCAGTCCCCGGAGGTCGAAGGAGAGCCTGCGCAGCCAGCGGGCTTTAGAGGCCGGGGGTGCAGGCTGCCAGCCCTGCTGTTCGAGGCGGGCCAGCACAAAGTAGTCGATTTCGTTCTGCGGCCAGTGCAGCTGCCTGATGTGAGGTAGCCGGGATTTCCGGGGGGGGATGAAGGCCCAGTGTGGCTGATAGCGGGCTCCCTGCCGGATCCATTTTTCTACCAGGGCAATGTCGCGGGGCGTGAGTTGCAGGTTGGAAGTGGGAGGCGGCATGTGCAGCTCCGGGTCGGGGCTGGTCATGCGCAGAAAAGCTTCGCTTTTTCCGGGGCTGCCAGGCACAAAGGCCCTGCCACCCGACTCCAACACTTTCTCCAGGCCGCCTTCGGGCAGGTCCAGACGCAGCCCGGCCTCGCGCGCAGCGGCATCGGGTCCATGACAGGAGAAACAGCGGTCGGACAATATGGGCTTGATGTGAAAGTTGAAATCCACCTGCTCAGGCAGGCCCTCTGCCTGAGGGGATGTAGTCTGCCTGCAGGCACCGAGGCAGGCTGCCCCCAGGGCCAGCATCACCACATAAGCTTGAAATTTACCGATACGCATCTGCCTGAAATAAAGGATGATATTAATAAAACTCTGGCTTACATGCTAATGGGTGAGGGGGATTGTTTTTCATATTATAACAATTGTCGCTTAATTTACCCATCAAAACAATATGGAGAATATTAGTAAGGACTTAAGCATAGACGGCAAGCCCCTGCGGGTGCATGGGGTATCTACGGGCATGGTAGCCGTTAAGCAGAAATACAAAGATGCCCATTTCAGGGGTTTGGCGGGCATCATTTCCTTTTTTCTGGACAAGCAATTTACCGAATGGCTTCCCATCTGGGTGTGGGTGATCGAACATCCGGCAGGCACTTTTTTGGTGGATACGGGCGAAAATTCCCGGGTTAGTCAGGCGGATTATTTTAAGTCTTCGGGCTGGTTTGCCCATTGGCTGAATACGACCCAGTTTAAATTTAAGGTGGAACGGGAAGATGAAATAGACGTCAAATTGAAAGAGCTGGGCTTAAGCCCCGGGCAGATTGACAAAGTTATTTTGACCCACCTGCATCTGGACCACATAGATGGATTGAGCTACTTTGAGGGAAAGGAAATTTTGGTAAATAAACGGGAGTGGGAAAAGCCCTTTGGGGATTTGCCCAGGCTGTATCCTTCCTGGTTTGATCCTCAAAAAATATCATTGGACGATGAGTTTCCCCCATTTAAACGCGCCCGCTTTCTCAGCCCTGCCAAAGACCTGATTCTGGTGGAGACCAGCGGGCATACGCATGGGCATTGCTCCCTGCTGCTGAAGACAGACCAGGGGTACCTCCTGTTTGCCGGCGACGTGGTGTATGAGCAGGAGCAGCTGAAGGCAAACCGCTACTCGGGCGGAAATGTCAGCCGCAAAAAGTCGGAAAAAAGTTACCAGATGATCGAAGCCTTTGCGCAGCACAACAAGCTGGTCTTTCTGCCTTCGCACGACCTGCATGCAGGAAAGCGGTTAAGAGAAATGGAGGCCCTGGAGGTATAGCCAGGCAGCGCTCAATAAATAACTTCAGAGGCCATCCCCCAAAGTGTGTCAAACAGCAAAACCCTCGCCTTCCTCCCCCCAAATTTCAACACTGCTAGCCAGCATTCCCCATGTAATTCCCCCCCAAAAAACCGCACCTTGCATGCATATTTAAAAAAATACTCCCGTGAGAACAGCTCGCAAAGCCGCCAAGGCGCAAAGGACCCCCTT